>JARKOQ010000098.1 GCA_029976005.1 Aggregatilineales bacterium
GTCCGGGGTGTACTCCAGGCATGCTTCGCGCAGCACGCCGCCGCCGAAATCCACCTTGCCCATGCGCAGGCCGTTGGCCTGGTAGATTTCAACCACTTTGCCGGGGATTCCAAGACACACGGTCCGCCTCCTGAGAGTTACATATTCCGTCTAAACTTTACAAAGTAAATCCAAATAATGAACAGTGACAAACTACACCTAGAATCCGATCCCTGGGTAACAATCTTGTCTTTGACGAACGCTGGAAGTGTGCTATCGTTGCCCTGGCTTTGGGCAAAAGGAACCTGGATTCATGGCGCGATGGCGATCGATCGACTGGCGGCTGGGCCTGCTCCTGCTGCTGGTTCTGCTGGGTACGGCGGTCCAACAGAACGTGCTGCCCCTCATGGAGGGCGCCGACGAGCCACTACATTATACCTACGCCGAGTACCTGCGTCAGGTCAACCACCTGCCCGATCGCGCCACCTTCATGACCAACCCCACCCGCCAGGAGAGCGGCCAGCCGCCCCTGGCCTACTGGCTGGCCTCGCTATTGCCGCGCGCGCTGGGGTTGGATACCTTCCCTGCGGAAGAGGTGCATCCTTACCTGGAGACGGTGAAGAACCGCTGGTTCACGCCGCCCGATCTGTGGAATCGCTTCGACAATCTGAACGTGTATCTGCATGGCGAAGGGACGCACACCCTCAACAATCCCACGGTGCTGGCCGTGCTGCGCGTCCTGCGCTGGTCTTCGCTGGGCTGGGCACTGCTGGCGGTGGTGGGCGCTTATCTGGCGGCCTGGGAACTGTTCGAAAGCCGCCGCTGGGCGCTGGTCGCGGCGGCCGTGTTCGCTTTCATCCCGACGTTTCTGCATATCTCCTCTTCGTTCACCAACGACATCGGGGCGACCGCGCTGGGCACCCTGATCCTGTGGCGCGCGGTGCGCTTCGTGCGGACGGGCGGATCGCACCGTGTCGGGGCTTCGATCCGGGACGCGTTGTGGCTGGGCCTGCTGCTCGGCGTGGGCATCCTGATCAAGGTCAGCGTGGCTCTGCTGGCCCCGGCGGTGGGACTGGCCCTGCTGCTGGAAGCGATCCAGCATCCGAACGCGCTGCGACGGCTGGTGACTCACAGCCTGCTGCTGGGCGGGTGTCTGCTGGTGATGGTCGGCCCCTGGATCGCCTTTGGCTGGCTGACGTTCAACGACCCCTTCGGCTTTCAGACCCATGTCAATGACCTGTCGACCCATACCACCCCGCTGGGTCTGCTGGGATTCGCGGCGCTGCTTCCGGAAGTGTACCTGTCCTACCTGGGCAAGTACGGGGCCTCGGTATATCTGCGCCCGGAGACGTATACCGCCCTGGCGGGTTTGCTGCTGCTGGCCGGTTCCGGCTATGCGATCGCCGGATGGGCCCACCGGCGCGATCTGCGCCTGAGCTGGTTGTGGCGCTCGCCGCACGGCCGGCAGAGTCTCGTGCTGGGCACGGCGGCGCTGGCGATGCTGCTGGGGTTGGCCCGCTGGCTCCAGACGATCCGGTTCATCACCGGACGGCTGTTGTATCCGGCCCACATCTGCACGGCGCTGCTGATCGCGGGCGGGCTGTATCTGCTGGCGCGCCGCGCGCCGCGTGCCGGATGGGTGGCGCGGGTGCTGATCGTGGGCCTGCTGGCCGGGATTAGTCTGATCGGGACGCCGCTGGCAGTGCGGGGGGCCTATCGCGCTCCGACCCTGCTGGCCCAGGACGAGCTGCCCGATCTGGCAGGCGCACCGCTGGACTTCGACGGCACGATCCGGCTGCTGGGATATCAACTACCGGAAACGCGGATCGCGCCCGGCGAACTGCACGCGATCACGCTGTGCTGGGAAGTGCTCCAACCGACCGAGCGCCACGCCGGATTTGCCATCAAGATCGTACACGACGGCGAGATCGTGGGCAGCCGCACCTCGCTGCTGGGGATGGGCCACTATCCCAGCTTCTGGTGGCAGCCGGGCGATCGCTGGTGCGACCGCGTGGTGATCCCAATCGAAAAGACGATTGCGCCGGCCCAGGTCTACGACGTGCTGGTCCACCTGCTGGACGCGGAGACTCAGGCTTTCGACTGGCAGGCCGCGACTCCTGACGGGACGCCGGTCGAACTGCCGTTCATCACCCAGGTTATCAGCCCGGCCGGGGACATGACCGGGGCATTCTCCGCGGAGGTTCCGGCGGCGATTCGTTTTCCGGGCTTCGCGTCTCTCGAAGCATACGCCTTGCGCGGCGACCCGGTCGCCGGGGAAGAGGTCACGCTCGACCTGGTGTGGCGGGTCGAGGGCCAGACGGCGGACGACTGGCAGCAGTTCGTGCACCTGCTTGGCCCGGGTGAGACGGTTTCACTCGCCGGGGGAGCGCCGCGTGGGGGGAACTATCCCGCCTGGGCGTGGGCCGTTGGCGAGCGGGTCGCGGATAGCTGGGTGCTGCACCTCCCGGAGGACTTGCCGCCGGGTGAGTATGCGCTTGGCCTGGGATTCTTTCTGCCGGACAGCGGCGCGCGGATGCCTGCCCTGGTCGAAGAAGCCCCGGCGACTGACAACGTGGCGATTCTGACGCGCTTTACCCTCGATTGATCGTTGGCATCGTTCAGGAACGGTTGGCATGGGCATGGCAGTTGACGGCGGCATCCTCCAGCGGCGGCACATTCACGTGGATGGCGTGGTGCAGGGCGTGGGCTTCCGGCCGTTCATCTACGGACTGGCGATGCGCTACGGGCTGACCGGCTGGGTGCTCAACTCCTCCTCCGGGGTAGACATCGAGGCCCAGGCT
>JARKOQ010000051.1 GCA_029976005.1 Aggregatilineales bacterium
CGGGCCACCCAGGTCATCCGCAAACGCGCCTTTTGTTTGCTCGATACCCTTACCGATAGGCCGGCCCTGATCCGCGCCTTGGAACGCACGGTCATGGTGATGGCCAACACCTGTGGACTATCCAAACGGGCCGCTCAACCCATGACGTATCAACGAGGGATTGAGGCGGCCCATGGCGAAACTTGGTGCATATGGGACGTCCGGCCGGACGTCCCACCAACGGGCCTGGCTGTCTAGAGCAAAATATCGACCGCGAACACCAGGATGATGACCCCGGACAGGCGGTTGACCCAGCGCATGGCGCGAGCGTCGAAGCGGCTGCGCAGCAGACTCACCCCGCCGCTGAGGGTCAGCCACCACAGCGCCGACCCGGCGAACACGCCCAGCACGGTCACGGCCGCCGCGCCGGCGTCGCGCCCCGTTTCGGCCAGGCCCAGCCCGGCAAAGATGCCCAGGAAGGCCAGGATGGTCATCGGGTTGGTCAGGGTCAGGGCCAGGGTGGAGGCGTAAGCCCCCGGCAGGCCCCGGCCCGATGTCGGGCGGGTCTGGGCGGCTTCCTCGGCTGGAGCCGCCAGCAGCGTCCGCACGCCGAGATAAATCAGAAACGCGCCGCCGACTAGGCGCAGCAGGGCTGCCTGGTCGATCAGCAGGCCGGAGATGGCCGTCAGACCGAAGGCGGCGACAAAGCCATAGGCGGCGTCCGCCGTGGCCGCGCCCAGGCCGGAAACCAGCCCGACTAGCCGTCCCTCGGCCAGGGTGCGCCGGATGCACAGCACGCCGATCGGTCCGACCGGGGCCGCGATGGACAGGCCAATCAGGGCGCTACGCAGGAAGAGGCTGAAGATAGTCTGTCATTGTTTACTCCGGTGGGGAAAAAGTGATTGGTGATTGGTTGGTGGTGCGTGGTGAAAACCAACCCCAAAGCGATGCATGGCACCGAGCATAGGGCAAAAGCGCGGCGTGGTCAACGGGCCGGATCGCCGATTCACATTGGCTGGATCGCACAGGAGATGGGGCAAAGGGGTTGACCGCGCCGGAAAATCCCCATACACTGCGCGAATGCGCCGGGAGGATACTGCCCAGAGGATGCCCACCATGAGCGACAAAATCATCGAGCGGATCGAGCGCGAGGCGGGTATCCCCGGCCTGGCCGCGCTGCTGGCCGAGCGCCTGACTCCCACCGACCTGCAATCCCTGCTGCTGGCGGTCTACCGCTGGCGGGCGGCGGGACGCGCTCCGGGGGCGGTCCTGGCCGACTACGAGCGCAACCGCTTCACCCGGCCCGCCGGGGCGTCGCCGGTCGCCCTGGCCGCCTGGGAGCGACTCGCCCTTGAACACCTGCCGCCGGACTTCCAGCCGGTCGAACTCTCGCCGGTCTGCCCGTTGGGCACGGTCTCGGCGCTGGGTGGGCTTGACCAGAACTGGACCGTGACCACCATCCGCAATACCGAGGTCGTGTCCGATTCGACCAACGTCCTGGCCCTGGAAGCCGCCCTCCGGCGGCGCGACCTCCTGCGCCAGGACCCGAAGTCGGCCCAGGCGGTCCATCTGGCGGCCAGCCACCGTCTGCTGCGCGCCCAGCAGTTCAGCGGGCCGCACCAGGTCAGCCACTTCGGCCTGTTCGCGCTGTGCAGCGCCGGGCGGACGCAGGGCGGCCTGCGCTTCGAGCTGGCCAGCCTGGGCCAACACATCGGCTTCTACGTGCGGGTGCTGCGCGCTTTCCTGGGGCCGGACGTGCCCCTGCGCGTCACGCTCACCGACTTCGCCGGGCCGGAACGCCGCCCCCAACTGGAGGAGACGATTCTCGCGCCGCTGCGGGCGGCTTTCCCTGAGATCGAGGCCGGATTCGACCCGGAACGCAGCAGCGGGCAGGGCTACTATGACGATCTGTGCTTCCACGTGGACGCCGCTACGCCGGAGGGCGACTGGCTCAACCTGGCCGACGGCGGTGTGGTCGACTGGACCCGGCGCCTGCTGAGCAATGCCAGGGAGCGCCTGGTCACCAGCGGGATCGGCAGCGAGCGCGTCTGCACGGCGTTTGGGCCAACCCCGACCGATTCCGAATAACCCCGGCACTGGCGTGCTCGATTCGCATCGCCCCGCTTGATTCCCCGGTGTAGACTCCCCAGCGGGTTTTTTCTGATCTGTAACACTTGCCCGCCGGGGGTGTCTTTAGAGGTGATGGCGCTTGCTCAACCGGTTGCCGCAAGGACATAAGCCATGCTCTTTACGGAAAGGACACGGGGTGGAATACCCCCTCCGGACGCACACACGGACGACCCGGTGACGACCGAGTCGGACCTGCGGGCCGGGCCGGACCTGCGGGCCGGGCCGGACGCGCAAGCCGAGCTAGAACGCCGCCTGATGGCGCTGGCCCAGGCGGACCCGGCCGGATTCGCGCCGATCTACCAGCGCTACTTCGCGCGGATTTACGCCTACTGCCGCCGCCGTGCCGCCAGCGCCCAGGAAGCCGAGGACCTGGTCAGCCAGGTCTTCGTCCAGGCGCTGCACGGTCTGCCCGGTTACCGGGGCGGATCGGTGGCCGCCTGGCTGTTCCGGATCGCGCACAACGTGGTGCTCAACCAGCGGCGCGCCTGCCGGGCGGAGGTCTCGCTCGACGCGCACGACTTCGATCTGGAGGACGAGCGTCCCACTCCGCCAGAAAGCCTGGACGACGCGGAGACCCGCGCCGCGGTCCGCGCCCTGGTCGCGGCCCTGCCCGATGCCCAGCAAAACCTGCTGGCGCTCAGGCTCGTGGCCGGGCTGACCTCGGACGAGATCGGCGCGGTGCTGGGCAAAAGTCCCGGCGCGGTGCGGGTCGAACTGCACCGCATCATCCAGCGCCTGCGGGCCGCCTGCCGGCGAGAAGACGGAGGCCAGTCATGAACGAATCCGAGCGCCTCGACCGGTACCTGGACGCCCTCGCGGACGCGCTGGCGCGCGGGCAGGATGCCCCGCCGCCCGCCGATCTGGACGCCGACAGCGCGGCTTTCGCCCGCCTGTTGGCCCGGTCGCTGGCGGAAAATGCGTCTCCGCCAGCGAGCGCCGAAGCCCATGTCTGGGAGCGCGTGCAGCGCGCGGCCGGACTGGCTCGCCCGATCGGACCGTCGTCCAACGGCCGCCAGGCCGTGGGGCGCGTCTCCCTCGATCCTGCAATCCAACAGGAGGAACCTGTGACCAGTCTTACCTTCAATTCCACGCTGAACCCGCCCCGGCGGCTGGCCGGCGGCGTGACCCGCCTGCCGCTGACCCTGGTCGCGGCGCTGATCGTGTTCGCGCTGTTCGGCGGGCTGCTGATCCTGATGATGCGTGGTTCGGGACGCACGCCGCCTTACGGTGCGGGGCTGCCCGTCCCGACCGTCACCCCGACCCCGGCCGGGGAACCGGCCGGGACGCCGCAGCCGATCGAGCCGAACAGCGAGGTCAGCGGCAGCCTGAGTCCCGCCCAGCCGGAGGCCGGTTTCCGCCTGGTGCCGCAGATGGAAGGGGCGCTGCTGATCACCGTCGACGCCGGGGCCCCGGTCACGCTGACTTATTCGACCCTCACCCAGGCCATGGATGGCACCGGCCTGACCGTGGACGTGCAGGCCGGGGAGACCGTGGGCAGCCTGGCCATGCGCTACTGCGTTCCGCCCGATGTGCTGGTCGAGACGCTGGGCACGGACGCGCCGTCCGCCGGGAGCTACCGGCTGAATTTTTACAGCGGGGCGTGCGGCAGCGAGGGCGGCGCGATCGCCTCCCCGGCGCTGTTGACCCAGGTCACGCCGGGGCAAATCCTGACCCTGACCGTCCAGAGCGCGGGCAGCGCCAGCGTGCCCTTCAGCCTGCGCACGACCTACTTCAACCCGGCCATGCTGTCCTCGACCCAGTTCATCGGCTACGGCGACTCGGTGGCCGGGCATCTGGCCGAAGGACGGCTGATGATCACGTACAGCTTCCAGGCCGAGGCCGGCGACCAGATCAGCGCCGCCGTGCAGACTCCCGGCCAGCCCGACCTGCGCCTGTTCCTGTTCGGACCGATGGGCAACCTGATGGGCATGGACGAGGACAGTGGCGCGGGCAGCGACCCGGAGCTGATGGGGATCACCCTGGCCCAACCGGGCGGCTACTTCCTGATCGTGATGCCGCGCAATGACCTGAGCGGCGGCGACTTCCGGCTGAGTCTGGAGCGCACCGGGCAGGACCCCGCCTTTGCCTCGATCACCGATCCGGCTCTGTTCGAGTCGGCCACGCCGATTGTCCCCGGCGAGTTCGCCGAGGCGACCCTAACCCCGGAGCAGTCGCAGGCCGTCTTTCGCCTGGAAGATCAGGCCGACGGCCAGACCTACCTCATCTACTACCTGGCCGAAGGGTTCACGCCCTACTTCGAATACTCGATCGAGTTCGCCGGCAGCGGCGGTGGTGGCGGAGGAGGCGGCGGGGGTGGTGGCGGCGACGAGCCGTCCAATGATGGCCGGGCGATGCTGTTCATCGCGCCCGCCGGAGCGCGCGCCCTGTTGGGCGTCCGCGACCCGCTGGGGCAGGGCGGGAGCGTGCGCGTCACGGCGCTGGCGCTGACCGGCCCGGCCCTGGAAGTCGGCCACGCCGCCGAAGGCGAGCTATCCGCCGCGCGGCCGCTGGGCATCCACACCTTCGAAGGCCGGGCCGGGACGCGCGTCAACCTCGCGGCCACGCCGGAGGGCGAGGCCAACCTGCGCCTGCACGTCTACGATGCCCAGGGCGTCCTGCTGGCCGTGGACGATGACAGCGGCGCGGGCCTCGACCCGGAGCTGACGAACCTCGTCCTGCCCGCCGATGGCCTGTACACTGCCATCGTCGAGGCCCAGGGGATCGACGCGGCTTCTGACGCCGTCATCCCCTATCGCCTGGCCCTGACCATGCCGGACGCCTCCTGATCGACGCCGGTCCGGCTGGATCGCAGGCAAAAAGAACCCGCCTCCTTCACGCGAAGGAGGCGGGTTGTTGTGATTCGGGCCGTTGTAGAAGCGGTGCGCGTCGACGCGAAGCATCGCGCCGCCCCGACCGGTGACGGATCGATCTCTTGCTGGACTATATGGCCGCCGTGGCCGGATGCCTGCACGCACCCCAGCGCTAGGCGGGCAGCTCGTCCGGCCAGCCCTCGGCCTTTTGGAGGATGAAGCGCTCCACGGCCTGGGCGACGCCGTCTTCCTCGTTGCTGGCGGTCACGACGTCGGCGGCGTCCTTGACGACCTGGGAGGCATTGCCCATCGCCACCCCCAACCCGGCCAGGCGCAGCATCTCGATGTCGTTCTCGGCGTCGCCGAAGGCGATCACGTGGCGGGGATCGATGCCCAGCTCGTCCAGCAGGCGGGCCACGCCCGCGCCTTTGGACGTCCCCGGCGGCAGCACCTCCAGAACCTGCGTTCCAGAAGGCACCAGCGTCGCCTGGCCATCGACGTGATCCGCCAGGGCGACCCGCACGGCGGCCATCTCCTCCGGCCTGACCTGCATCACCAGCTTGTTGACCGGGCGCGTCTCCACGGCGGCGCTGAGCGGCCCGATCCAGACCGGCTCCGGCTCATGGTGGGCCATCATGAAGTCGACGAGGCTGGAGGGGCGGGCGGAGAGGATGTCCGGGCCGCTGTAGGCGGCCAGCGGGAAGCCGCGCGTCTCCGCGAAGGCGGCCACGGTCCGGGCGGTGGTCCGGTCCATCTCGATCTGCTGCCGGATCGAGCCATCCGCGTTCGCCAGCACCAACCCCTGGCTGTAAGCGCCCGGCGTGGTCAGGCCAAGCTGGCGCACCGGGCCGGTGGAACCGCGCGGGGTCTTGCCGGTGGCGACGATCACCTGCACGCCCAGGCGCATGGCGGCCTTCAGGGCGCGCTCGGTGCGCGGGGTGAGCTGGTGGGCTTCGTTGAGCAGGGTGCCATCCAGGTCGGTGGCAATCACTTTGAAGTGGGTCATGAGTCGTTGTTTTCCATTGAAGGCGAGATCGGGGGAATTGTAACCCGCCGCGCGCGGGCCGCAACCCACGTCCACCTGACGGAAAATCGATGGCGGCCGGAGGCAAGAGACAAGAAAAGGCGGCAAGCGTCGAAGATGGAGGAAGTTTCGTAGCGGCGTCGCCCGCGACGACGCCGTGACCCGGTCGGCCGATTCTAACGGACTGCGCCATGCGTCACGAGCCTCGACCAGAGGGACTCCGTCGCGGCAGGCCGCGCCGCTACGACGGATCGGATTCGCCGCGCCCGACCGGTTTTGGCTGACGGCTGATGGCTGAACGCTATCCGCTGTTTTCCCGCTGCGCAGGACTTCCCCGCTGGTGTACAATACGGACATATTGAATTCACCTTATGAGGGGCCAGGGGATAACAGCTATGGCTTTGCAAATCTTCAACGTGTTGGGCCGCCAGAAGCAGGAATTTGTCCCGGTCGAGCCGGGGCGGGTCAACATGTATGTGTGCGGCCCGACCGTGCAGGACTTCGCCCACGTCGGGCATGCCAAGACCTACGTCAACTTCGACATGGTGGTGCGCTGGCTGCGTTACAGCGGCTGGGACGTGCTCTACGTCCAGAACATCACCGACGTCGGCCACCTGCTCGATTCCGGCGAGGATCGCATCCTGAAGAAGGCCCGCCAGCTCACGGCCAAACCGATGCAGATCGTGGAGATGTACGCCCGCGAGTACTTCGCGGATATGGACGCGCTGGGCGTCACCCGCCCGGACATCAGCCCGCGCGCCAGCGCCCACATCCCGGAGCAGATCGAGATGATCGAGGGCCTGATCGCCAAGGGCCACGCCTACGAAGTCGACGGCAACGTCTACTTCGACGTGCGTTCCTACCCGGACTACGGCAAGCTCTCCAACCGGCGCATCGACGACCAGGAGGCCGGCAGCCGCGAGGAGATTCGCGGCGAAAAGCGCAGCCCGGAAGACTTCGCCCTGTGGAAGCGGGCCGAGCCGGAGCACATCCTGCGCTGGAACAGCCCGTGGGGCGTGGGCTTCCCCGGCTGGCACATCGAGTGCTCGTCGATGGCGGCCAAGTACCTGGGCGAGACGTTCGACATTCACGGCGGTGGGGTGGACAACATTTTCCCGCACAACGAGAGCGAGATCGCCCAGAGCGAGTGCGCCCACGACGCGCCTTTCGCCAACTACTGGATGCTGGTCGGCAGCCTGAACGTGCCCGACGCGGACGGCGTGCCGGTCAAGATGTCCAAGAGCCTGGGCAACTTCTACACGATCAAGGACGCCCTCAAGCGCTGGCGGCCGGAGGCGATCCGGATGTTCATGTTCACCTCCCATTACTCCAGCCCGATCGTCTTCGCCGAGGAAGCGCTCGACGGCTCGGTCAAAGGCTGGGAGCGGCTGGCCGGGGCGGCCCGTCTGGCGCGGACCATGCTCAAGGACGCGCCGGAGAGCGACGAAGGCAGCGCCTTCCTGGGCGTGGTCGACCGCACCCGGGCCGATTTCGCCGAGGCCATGAACGACGACTTCAACGCGCCGCTGGCCCTCAGCACGCTCCAGACCTTCACCCGCGAAGCCAATACCCTGCTCAACAGCGGGGCCAAGGTCGGCCGGGCGGTGCTGGAAGCGATCAATGGAGTCTATACCGAGCTGGGCGGCCAGGTCTTGGGCATCATCCCGGCGGACGATTCGGCAGCGGGCGGCAGCGCCGAGCGCGAGGCCGGGCTGATCGAGCTGCTGATCACGCTGCGCAAGGAAGCCCGCGCTCGCAAGGACTGGGCCACCGCCGACGAGATCCGCGACGCGCTGGCCGGGCTGGGCGTCACCCTGGAGGACCGGCCCGACGGCACGCTGTGGAAGGTGAGCTAGGGGGAGGGTGTTGCGCGTCCTATTCCGGTGATCGAATGGGTGGGATCAGGGTAGCGTCAGAATTGATGAAGCTTAAGAATTTGATCCGGTAATCGGGCGAGTCCAATGGAGTCATGCGCCGGTCCGCCGCCGAGGACTAAAGTCCCCGGCTACACAGTCAAAGAAGCCTGCTGAAGCAGGCTCTTTGCTTGGCGCTTCGGATTGTTGAGTCCGCTTCAGCGGACTTGGTATCCCTAGCCCGCGACTTGAGTCGCGGGCCATCCAACGGCCAGTTCCACTGGATCACGGCAGCCGTGATAACTGGATTATTTTCTTAAAATTCATCAATTCCGATGCTACAGCCTCCCTAGTTACACGCGGAAGTCTAGCATGAACATCACCCTCCTGACCTACGGATCACGCGGGGACGTCCAGCCGTTCGTGGCGCTGGCGCTGGGCTTGCGGCGGGCCGGGCATCAGGCCCGCCTGGCCGCGCCGGGCCGCTTCGCCGATCTGGCCGCGTCGTACGGCATCCCCTTCGCGCCGCTGCCCGGCGACCCTGAGGAGATGAGCCGCCGCTTCAACGACTCCGGGCGGAACGTGGTCGGCCAGGTAAGGGGCATGACAGCCTACGTCGCCTCGGTGGCTCGTTCAGTGGCACAGGCGGCGTTTGCCTCCTGTGATGACGCCGACCTGATCGTCCATTCGTTCCTGTTCACGTCCGGGGTCCATTCGCTGGCCCGCGCGAAGGGCATCCCGGACGTCTCCGTGCAGTTGTTCCCGATGTTCGCGCCGACGCGGGCCTTCCCCAATGTGGCCCTGGCGCGGGTGCCGCCTGGCCCGCTGAGCGCCTTCACCCACCGGCTGGCGACCTGGATTTTCTGGCAGGGCGGCAAACGCCTCGCGCCGCGCGGCCTGCTGGACTTCCCCCTGGTCTGGCCGTTCGACCCGTCCCGCCCGATCCGGACGCCGCTGCTGTTCGCCTACAGTCCGGCCGTCCTGCCCCGGCCCGCCGACTGGACCGCGCCGCACATTCACGTCACCGGCTATCTCTTCCTCGACGCGCCGGAGACCTACCGGCCGCCCCCGGCCCTGGTTGACTTCCTGGCGGCGGGCGAACCCCCGGTGTGCGTGACCTTCGGGAGCATGGTCAATCGCGAGGCCGCCCGGATCGACGCGGTCGTGCGCGCGGCGCTGGCCCGGACGGGGCGGCGTGGAATCGTGCTCACCGGCTGGGGCGGGAGCCAACCCGCCGAGCCAGACGCCGATCTGTTCACCCTCGACGCCGCGCCCCACGATTGGCTCTTCCCGCGCTGCGCGGCGGTGATCCACCACGGCGGGGCGGGTACGACCGCCGCCGGGCTGCGGGCCGGGATTCCGAATATCGTCGTGCCCCACGCCGCCGACCAGCCCTTCTGGGCCGGACGGGTGGCCGCCATCGGCGCCGGCCCCGCGCCCCTGGATTTGAAGCGCCTCTCGGTTGATTCGGTGAGCGCGGCGCTGGTTCAGGCGTCCGCGCCGGAGATGCGCGCCCGCGCTCAAGAAGTCGGCCGCCTGATCCGGGCCGAGGACGGAGTCGGCGCGGCCGTGCGGGTGATCGAAGTGGCAAAACAAGAATAGGGCACGGATGACACGGATCAAGCACGGATTTTCACGGATACCGCAATCTAGAATCCGTGTTGATCCGTGACCAATCCGTGTCATCCGTGCCCTATTTGCTTTTGGTTGTGCCAATCCCGGCCAGAT
>JARKOQ010000121.1 GCA_029976005.1 Aggregatilineales bacterium
GGTTCGCTAAATTTCATCAGAACTGGTAGCATCAATATCACGACTCTCTCAATCCCAGGATAGGACGGCAACGACATGAACACTGTTGTACAGGCGGTCCAAATCTTGAGCGTCCGGTATTCGATCCGTCCCGCGAATGACAAGATCGACAAGCGCTTCGGGAGGTTCGTCCGGTATATCGATCTCAATCTAAGACTGACCGGCGCGGCGTACCAGGAAGTCAGCGCCCGGACGCAGAGCGCGGTGCTCGATTCATGGCCGGGCGAGATCGTGAGTCTGCTGGCGGAATACCTCTCGCTGCCGGAGCGCTACGCGGTCCAGTCGGTGGAGTACCAGCCCGACGAGCACTACCTGACTGTGTGCCTGATGACCGGACTGGACGAGAGCGCGGAGGACGTGCGCCGGATCGGTTTCGAGGCGGCGGACTTTGAAGAGGACAAACCGGGAGAGACCAAGGACGGCATGCCTGAGGAGCCTTCCGGTGAGGAGAAGCTCACCGAGGCGACCGACAAAGGCCACGCCAACGGCTCGTCGAAAACCGAGGCGGAGCCGGCCATCGGTGAGCCACTTCCGGCGGTTGAACCTTTGCCAACTGAGGAGCCTGTGCCGGTCAACGAACCCCGGCCGGTCGGGGACTGATCGGGTGGCCGCAGTCTGATGGCCGATCCAGGTCAGCCTGGCAGGCACGTTTTGCCTTCGCCGACGGTTGACCGCTGAAGGTTGCTTGCTTGTCTACAACAGCGCTTTGATGGCCGCCGCGATATCGGGCGTGATGCCCGGCACAGCGGCCAGTTCTTCTGGCGTGGCGCTGCGGATGCGATCGATCGATTTGCCGAACGCATCCAGCAGCGCCTTGCGCTTCTTGGGGCCGATGCCGGGTACGGCTTCCAATTGGGAGGCCAGGCTCTCCTTAGCGCGGCGGGCGCGGTGGCTGGTGATGGCGAAGCGGTGGGCCTCGTCGCGCACGCGCTGGACCAGGAACAGGGCCGGGGCGCGGCGGGGCAGCAGGACCGGCTGGCTCCGGCCGGGCAGGTACAGCTCCTCGTTCTGCTTGGCGAGGCCGACGACCGGCACCTGGTCGAGCAGGCTGAACTCGCTCAGGACTTCGACCGCCACGCCCAACTGGCCCTTGCCGCCGTCGATCATCAGCAGGTCGGGCAGCAGACGCCAGGTTTCCTCGGTGTCCTTCTGGCCGGGGCGGCTGGCGGCCGGCTCGTCGCGCAGGTCGACGTAGCGCTTGAAGCGACGGGTCAGCGCCTCGCGCATGGACTGGTAGTCGTCCGAGCCTCCGTGGGTCACGGACTTGATGTTGAAGTGGCGGTATTCCGCCTTGCGCGGCACACCCCTGGCGAACACCACCCGGCTGGCGACGATGGCCGTGCCCTGGGTGGTGCTGATGTCGTAGCATTCGATCCGGTTGGGCAGGCGGGGCAGCTCCAGCGCGTCCTGCAACTCGCGCAGCGCGCCCTCCTGGCGCAGGGTATCGGCCTGCCACTGCACCTTGAGCACGCCCAGGACCTCGGCGGCATTGTCTGTCGCCATCTGGACCAGGTCGCGCTTGCGCCCGCGCTGGGGGATGGCGAGCACCGCCTTTTTGCCGCGCCGTTCGCTCAGCCAGCGCTCCAGCACCTGATGATTCTCCGGCGCGACCGGCAGGATGATCTCCGGCGGCACGAAGGCGGCCCGGTCGTAGAACTGCTGGACGAAGCTCTCGATGACTTCGGTCGTGTCCTCCTGGAGCACGTTTTCGATCGGGTAGCTTTCGCGGCCGATCAGCACACCCTGGCGGATGAAAAAGACCTGGACGATGGCGTCGCCGTTGCTCTGGGCAAAACCGACCACGTCCTGGTCGGGGCCGTTGGGCTGGATCACGCGGCGGCTCTCGATCAGCATCCGGATCGCGCGCAACTGGTCGCGGAAGCGGGCCGCGCGCTCGAACTGGAGGTTCCCGGCGGCCTCTTCCATGCGGCGGCCCAGGTCGGCCAGGACTTCGTCGGTGTGCCCTTCCAGGAAGCGCATCAGCCGGCCGATGTTGGCCCGATACTCCTCCTGGTTGACCGCGCCGATGCACGGCCCGTTGCACAGCTTGATGTCGTAGTAGAGGCAGGCGCGCTCGTCCTTGCCCGTGATCTCGCGGTCGCAGGTCAGGTAGGGGAAAATCTTGCGCAGCACGTCCAGCGTCTCGCGGATGCTGCGCGCGCTGAACGGCCCGAAGTAGCGCGAGCCGTCCTGGACCATGCGCCGGGTGAATTCCACGGTGGGGAACGGGTTGGCCCAGGTGACTTTGATGTAGGGGTACTGCTTGTCGTCCTTGAGCAGGATGTTGTAGTGCGGCTTGTGGCGCTTGATCAGCGTGTTTTCCAGCCGCAGGGCTTCCAGTTCGCCTTCAGGATCGTCGGGCTTGCCCCCGGTCACGATGAATTCAATGTCGACGATGTTCTCGCGCAGGCGGCGGGTCTTTTCGTCGGTGACGCTGGAATGGAAATAGCTCCGCACCCGGTTGTACAGGTTCTTGGATTTGCCGACGTAGATGATCTTGCCGCCGGTGTCCTTCATCAGGTACACGCCGGGCCGGTGGGGCAGGTTATCGAGGAGGCGCTGGAGATAGGACGTGATTTCCATAAGCGGTTTCGGTCGCGCTACTCAGGCGTTGGATTCGGCGTTCATAGGCTGCACGGGCACGGGCGCGGCGGCCAGACCGGCCAGCCAGCGTTCGGTTTCGGCCGGAGTACACAGGTGGACCACTGTCAGGTGGGCGTATTCCGGTTGTTGGAGCAGGGCCGGAATCTCACGCTTGCGCCGCCAGTAGGTCTTGAACAGCCAGGCGATGAGCGAGTCGCGGCCCACCAGGGCGCCCAGCCGTTCCCGGTTGCCATTCCAGAGTTCGGTGCCGCGCGCAATCCGGGTGAGGGTGCGGCGCAGCAGCCGCCCCAAGACCACGCTGAAGCGGTAGTCGATCCAGACCAGGGTATCGGCCCGCGGCCAGATCAGGTCGCGCACCTTGCGGTAGTTGCCGTCGACCGTCCAGGCCGGGCCGCTCAGGGCCGCCGCGACCCGCTCCCGGAAGATGGGCAGGGCGGCTTCCTGCCAGCCCGGCTCCCAGTGGAGGGAGTCCAACTCGACGTGCGGGCAGCCCAGGATCGCCGCGATCTGGCGGGCCAGGGTGGTCTTGCCGCTGCCGGTCACTCCGACGACGATCACGCGCTGCATGGAAGCTCACTCCGCCAAACCGATTGCCTGTCGATTCTGGCCGTCTATTCTAGCCCGATCGGCCCGGCTGCTCAAATGTTCGAGTCAACCGGACGGACTCAGATCGTAGACGGTCAGGCGCGGGCGGCCGGAGGGAGCGTCGATCACGGCCGCGACGGTCCCCGGCGCCTGGGTGGGGGCATAGGGCAGGTCCTCCAGCACGGCCAGCGTGCCCGGCGCGCGGCTGGCTTCCAGCAAGGCGGCCAGCGCCGGGATGTCCTCGCCGGTGGGGTTCAGGCGCGGACACTCGATTGGCAGCCGACCCAGGTTCATGTAACGCAGCGACGAGCAGTTGGCGAGGATGGCAATCACGCGGGCGGGCTGGCGATTCTCAAGCTCGGCGCTCAGATCGGCCAGGCCAAAACCGGAGGCCGCGCTGACCATGTATTCTTCTCGGTCGTAACCGGATAGGGGCAGATCGGCCGGGCTGCGCGCCGCCGTCAGGGCGAAGGGCAGCCATTGCCCGGCTCCCCAGACCAGGACGAGGGCCAGCGCCCCCACGCGGGTTAGTTGGGGGCGGCGGCGAGTCTCCAGGGCCAGGGCGAGCGCGCCGCACAGCAGGAGCAGGCTGATGGGCACGATCAGGTGGCGCGAGCTCTGGCGTGCGCTGAGCCAGTAAAGTCCCTGGGGGAGCAGCAGCGCCAGCGGCAGGAACCACTGCCGCCGCAGCAGGAGCACGATCACCCCGGCCAGCAGCAGGCCGAAGCCCAGCGGCCCGGCATAGGCGGCGATCACCTCCAGCATGGTCGTGACGTTGGCCTGGATTGGGGAGAGCAGACGGGCCAACCCGCTCAGATCGGTTGCCGTGGGGCTGCCGGAATCCAGATAGTACAGCGGATCGTAGCCGCGCCAGTAGGCCAGGCCGAGGAGCAGCGCGCTCAATACCGCGCCGCTGCCCGTCCCCACGGCGGCCCAGATCGCGCGCAGGCGGCGGCTGGCTCCCGCCGGGTGGAGCGTCAGCGCAGCCAGCACGGGCAGCCCCAGGTAGGGCAGGGCGGAGACCTTGGCCCCGACCGCGACGAAGCAGGCGATCCCGCACAGCAGGGCGTCCTGGAGGGCGATCCTCCGGGCGAGGCGGAAGGCGAAATAGAGCGCGACCAGCACCGCCGACGCAGACATGGGATCGGCCAGGGCCAGCCGTTGAAAGAACAGGTGGTAGGTGCTGAAGATCGCCGCGAGGCCGCACAGCAACGCGCCCCACGTGCCGGCGGCCAGCCGGCCGAAGGCGATCACCGCCGCGAAGCCGGGCAGAACCGCCAGCAGGGTCGCGGCCCGCGCGATCCACACCGCCCCGGCGCTGGCATACGGCTGGAACAGCAGCAGCCACCAGGTCTGGAACAGGCGGCCCTCGCTGGCATTGGCCAGCGGCCCGCCGGTCAGGATCACGTTCTCGGCGAACATGATGTGAAAGCCCTCGTCGACGAATGGCGGAAAGCTCTCCAGGGAGGCCAGGCGGGTTCCCCAGAAGGCCAGCAGCAGGCCCAGGCCGATCAGCGCGGCGCGTTGCGTGGAGCGACTCATCGAGGCGATTCCTTCGCCGGGTGAAGCAGGATAAGCCTCCCTTATTGTACCGGCTCCGGGGGGTGGGGTGGTATCATAGACCGCAGCGAGGAGCGACGATGGCCGACGAATCGACACGACAGGCGCATATTTCCGTGCTGCTGGCCCCGGTGGTGGCCCTGCTTGCCCCCCAATCCGGCGCAGTGATCATCGATGGCACCGTGGGCGCGGGCGGCCATGCGGCGGCCCTGCTGGAAGCGGCCGGGCCGGATGGGCGGCTGCTGGGCATCGACCAGGATATGAGCGCCCTGGCTCTGGCGCGGGCGCGGCTGGCTCCCTTCGGGGCGCGGGTTTACCTGGCCCATGCCTGCTTCGATCGGATGGCGGAGCTTGCCGCCGAAGCCGGGATCGAGGCGGCGGACGCGATCCTGCTCGACCTGGGGGTGTCGTCCATGCACCTGGACGACCCGGCGCGCGGCTTCTCGTTCCTGCGGGACGGGCCGCTGGACATGCGCATGAACCCGGACGGGGTTGGCCCCTCGGCCGAGGAGATCGTCAATACCTGGTCCGAATCAGAGCTGGCCGACCTGATCTTCCGTTACGGTGAGGATCGCCTGGCGCGCTCGATCGCGCGCCGGATCGTCCAGGCCCGGCCGCTGGCGAGCACCCTGGCCCTGGCCCAGGTCATCGAAGCGGCTGTCCCGATGCGCCTGCGGGAGAAAATCCACCCGGCGACGCGCACGTTCCAGGCCCTGCGGATCGCGGTCAACGACGAGCTGGGGGCGCTGGAGCGGGTGCTGCCCCAGGCGATCGGCCTGCTGAAACCCGGCGGGCGGCTGGGGGTGATCAGCTTCCACAGTCTGGAAGACCGGATTGTCAAGCAGGTTTTCCGCGACGAGAGCACGGACTGCCTGTGCCCGCCGGAACAGCCGGTCTGCACCTGCGGCCACCGGGCCAGCCTGCGCCTGATCACGCGCAAGCCGGTGACGGCCGAGGCGGCCGAGGTGGCGCTCAACCCGCGCAGCCGGAGCGCCAAGCTGCGCGTGGCCGAGAAGGTGTGAGGTTGCGACCGTGAGCGACAGGACTCTGGCAAGAGGGATCACACTCGGCGCGGCGCTGGGCGTTTTTGCGCTGGCGGTGGGGATGCTGGCCCGCCTGCTCACGCTGGGCGACTGGCCGCGCACCTGGGACGATTCGTTCATGTTCGTGCGCTATGCCGATAATCTGCGCCTGCACGGTGTGCTGGCCTGGAACCCCGGCGCGGCCCCGGCTTACGGCCTGACCTCGGTGCTGTACGTGGCGGTGGTGCTGCCGGTGCGGCTGGTGGTGAGCAGCCCGGTGCTGGCGATCATGCTGTCCAGCGCGATTAGTGGTGCTGCGGCGCTGATCCTGCTGCTGGCGCTGCTGCGTGGGCATACGCAAACCGGCGACCCGGTCGCCCGCGCGGCGGGCGTGGCCCTGGTGATTGGCACGCTGGTGGCGGCGCGGGAGATGATCCTGGCGCACGTGCTGAGCGGGATGGATACCCTGTTCGCCATGGCCTACCTGGCGGCCTACTTCCTGCTGGTCAGGCGAGCCGCCGCCCAACCCACACGGAACAGGCTTATTGTCGCAGGGGTATGGGGCGGGCTGGCTTTTTTCGTCCGGCCCGACCTGCTGCTCTTTGCGGCGCTGATCCCGCTGGCGATGCTGGTTCTGGGACCCGACCGGCGCGCGGCGATTGTCCTGCTGATTGTCAGTGGCGGGGTGGTGGGCGTGGAACTCCTCCTGGCCCGGCTGGCCTTCGGGACCTGGCTGCCGCTGCCGTTTTACCTCAAGAGCGCCAGCCATATCTACGGCCCGTATTTCGAGAGTCTGTACGTCCAGCGGCCCTGGGAGGAACTCCAGCGCTTCCTGGGCGCGTACTGGCCGCTGATCGTCCCGATCGGGCTGGCGGTGATGGCTGGCCCACGTGCCTGGTGGCGGGAGACGGACGCGATCGACAAGGGCATGCTGGTTGCCGCGCTGCTGTTTGTCCTGTACTATCTGTTTTTCGTGATGCAGATCATGCCCTATGAGGCCCGTTTCTATCATCCGGCTCTGCCCGCCCTGGCCTACCTGGGCGCGCGGGCCACGGCCCATCTGATCGAGCGCGGGCGCGCCTGGATCGGCGGTGAGTCGGGGCGGCGCACGGCGGGCATCCTGGCCGGCGGCGCGGCCCTGCTGCTGCTCTTCGGGATTGCGGGGACGGCTCTGGCCGGGGAACTGGTTGCGCTCCAGCGGGCCGCCGGGGATTTCGATCCGGCGATCTATGACCCGGCCGAGGTCTACCGGCGCACGGGTTATCACAACTACTGGTACGCCCTGGACGAATTCTCGGCTCTGCCAGAGGAGTTGACGATGGCGACGACTGAGGTCGGGCTGCCGGCTGCGCTCAACCCGCGCCGCCAGATCGTCGACCTGTCCGGGCTGAATGAGGCTTCGATCGCCTTGCACGGGTTCGATGCCGACCGGATTCTGACCGACTACCGGCCCGATCTGGTGTACATGCCGAACCCGGACTATAACGAGATCATCAACAGCCTGACGCGCAGCGCGGTGTTTAACGCCGAGTATGAGCTTTTCGCGGCCCAGGACCTGGAGGCCGTGATGGCCGTGGCGCTGCGCCGGGCCAGCCCGGACTACGATGCCATGCGGGCCATCGTCGCCCGCCGAGTCCCGGCCGAGTGAAGGAAACGGACGTGAACAAGTCGCCATCCTCGAATAGTTCCGGCTGGATTCAGCATGCCCTGCGTACTGCTCCCTGGCGGCGCCAGTCCCAGCTCGTGGCGATGATCGCCCTGGCCCTGATCGTGGCGATCATCATCGGGGCGCTGTACCTCGCCCAGGCCACGACCACGGCCACGGCCGGCCGGCAGATGGAAGAACTGCTGGCGCAGCGCGAACGGCTGGTTCGCGAGGGCGAGCAGCTCCGGGCGGAGATCGCCGACATGCGCAGCATTCCCCGCCTGGAAAGCCGGGCGCGCGAGCTGGGCTTCGAGGAGGCCAGGCGCGACCAGCAGCAGTACCTCGTGGTGGAGGGCTACCTGCCGGAGCAGGTGACCAGCGTCGCGCCGCTCGTCCCGGAGCAAAGCACGCTGCCGGATTACGATGAGACGTTTGGCGGATGGCTCCAGGAGGCCTGGGGATCGCTCGTCGACCAGTTCGAGGCGTGGGTCGGTTCCCAGACCCCGATCCAGGGAGAGAGGCAGCCGTGAACAGCCGTGAGATCTTCTCCCGCCGGGTTCAGATGATCGCGGTGGTGCTGGTCGTGGTCAGCGTGTTCATGGTGATCCGGCTGATCTTCATCCAGTTCCAGATGAACCCCGAAGACCTGGCTTATTTCCGCGCCCAGACCAGCCAGTACACACGCCTGGTGGAATACATGCCCACCCGGGGCCAGATTTACGATCGCAACGGCGAGCTGTTCGCCGTCAACTCGATCCTGTACCGGATCGGGGCCAGCCCGTCGCTGATCTCCGACAAGGTGGAGGCGGCCCGCCGGCTGGCGGTCGCGCTCCAGACGGACGAGCTGGGCCTCTACAACCTGCTCAATACCGAGCAGGCCTGGGTGTTGCTGGCCGGGCCGGTCAGCGCGGCGGCGGGCCAGGCGGTGCAGGACCTGGGCATCTACGGCCTGACCATCGAGCCGGTGGCCGACCGGGACTATCCGCAGGGCATCCTGGCCGCCCAGGTGATCGGGTACGTCGGTGGGGATGGCGAGGGCAATTTCGGTCTGGAGGGGGCCTACCAGCGCGACCTGGCCGGAGAATCCCTGGTGGGGGAGGAGAGCAACATCCCGTTCGAGATCACGACCCAGATCACTCCCCACGACGGGCGCGACCTGGTGCTGACCATCGACCGGGACATCCAGTTCCTGGCCGAGGCCGAGCTGCTGGACGCGATCGACACGACCGGGGCCGAGCGCGGCACGATCCTGATCATGAACCCGCGCACCGGCGAAGTCCTGGCGATGGCGAATTTCCCCTCCTACGATCCCAACAATTACTACGAGGTCGTGGATCAGCCGGCCCTGCTGGTCAACTCGGCGATCAGCTCGCAGTACGAGCCGGGGTCGGTTTTCAAGGTGGTGACGATGGCCGCCGCGATCGAGGAAGGCGTCGTGCTGCCCGGCAGCACGTACAACGACCAGGCGACCATCGAATGCGGCGGGATCACCATCTCCAACTGGGACCACCGGGCGCACGGCCTGATCGACATGACCCAGGTGATGGTGCAATCCCTGAACGTGGGCACGACGACCGTGGTCAAGGAGATGGGGCCGACCCGTTTCTACCGGGTCATCACGGCCTTTGGCTTTGGGGAGCCGACCCGGATCGACTTGCAGGGCGAGGCCTCCGGCACGGTGTTGATGCCCGGCGACGAGAACTGGAAGGAAAGCACGCTGTGCACCAACAGCTTCGGACAGGGCATCGCGGTCACGCCGCTGCAGATGCTCACGGCGGTCAACGCGATCGCCAACGATGGGCTGATGATGCAGCCGCACGTGGTCTACCAGATCGTCGAGGGCGACCGGGTGTATACCACCCAGCCGTCGCCGATGGGCCGCCCGATTTCGGCCCAGACGGCCCGCATGGTGCGCGACATGATGATCCAGGTCGTGCAGCAGAGCACGCCCCAGGCCCAGGTGCCCGGCTATACCGTCGCGGGCAAGACCGGCACGGCCGAGATTCCCATCCCCGGCGGCTACGAAGACGATGCCTCCATCGCGACGTTCGTGGGGTTCTTCCCGGCGGATGATCCGCAGGTGTCGGTGCTGATCAAGCTCGACCGGCCCGATGAATACTGGGGCACGCTGACTGCGGCGCCGGTGTTTGCCCGTCTGGCCGAGCGGCTGGCGGTGGACCTGGAGATTCCGCCGGACGACGTCCGGCTGGAGATCGCGGCGATGGGCGGCGATCTGACCGCCGTCGACCACTAGAGGAACGGGACGAGACTATGGTAGGAGCGCTTCCTGTTGCGCTGACGATGGGTGGCACCGCGTTTTTGCTGGCCGTGATCTGGGGCGAGCCGTTCATCACGATCCTCAAACGCCTCCGGCTGGGCAAGCAGATCATGGAAGAACTGCCCGGCAGCCACCAGGTCAAGGCCGGGACGCCGACCTTCGGCGGTCTGCTGATCCTGATCCCGACCCTGCTGCTGACCCTGGCGCTGAACGTCGCCAGTCTGCTCAATCCGGAAGTGGCGACCGGCCCCAGCATCCTGATGCCGCTGTTCATGCTGGTCAGTTTTGGGGTGCTGGGCATGATCGACGACTGGGAAGGCGTGCGCGGCGCGCGGGCGCGCGGCACGGGCATCTCGGCGCGGGCCAAGTTTTTCGCCCAGGTTGTGCTGGCCGCGATCGCGGCGGTAACAATGTCGCTCTTTCGCGGCGGCTTCCAGCACGCCAATGTGATGTACATCCCCTTCATCGGCATCCCGATTCAGCTTTCGCCGGTGATCTGGATTCCCCTGGCGACGTTCATCATCGTGGCCTACTCGAACGCGATCAACCTGGCCGACGGGCTGGACGGGATGGCCGGCATCCTGACGGCCACGGCCTTCGCGGCCTACGGCGCGATCGCGCTCCTGCAGGGCCAGATTTTCCTGGTGCAGTTTTGTTTCATCATGGTGGGCGCCTGTTTCGCGTTTTTGTGGTACAACGCCTTCCCGGCCCAGCTTTTCATGGGGGATACCGGCGCGCTGGCCCTGGGGGCAGCGCTGGGCACGGTCGCGCTGATGACCGGGCAGTGGCTGCTGCTGCCGGTGGTGGCGTTCGTGCCGATGGCCCAGACGGTGAGCGTGGTGATCCAGCTTGGTGCGATCCGCTTCTTTGGCAAGAAGCCGTTCAAGATGGCCCCGCTTCACTTGCATTTCCAGCTTTCGGGCTGGAGCGAGATTCAGGTCGTGCAGCGCTTCTGGTTGATCGGCCTGGTGGGCGCGATGCTGGGGATCGCATTGGCATTGATGTAGAGGCGGTGGGTGGTTCTTGGTGGGTGGTTTGTGGTCAAGGCGAGTTCGACGCGCACATCTTTTGCTTTGACCAATCACCACGAACCACCAACCAATCACCGTTTTTCGGGAGTCACGGGTGACCGATCTACTGAAGGGCAAGCGTGTGGTTGTGATGGGCTTCGCGCGGCAGGGGCAGGCCCTGGCGCGCTGGCTGCCGTTGATCGAGGCGCGGGCGGTCGTGACCGACATGCGCCAGGAAGCCGCCTTTGGCGATTCGCTGGCTCCCTATCGCGCCCAGGGGGTGACGTTTGTGCTGGGGGAGCATCCCCTGAGCCTGCTCGATGGGGCCGATCTGCTGTGTATCTCTGGCGGCGTGCCGTTGGATGCGCCCCTGGTCGTGGAGGCATTCCGGCGCGGGGTGCCGGTTAGCAATGACGCCCAGCTTTTCCTGGAGCGCTGCCCGGCCCCGGTGATCGGGATCACGGGCAGCGCGGGCAAGACCACGACCACGACCCTGATCGGCCGGATGTGCGCGGCGGGCGGCCAAACGACCTTCGTGGGCGGCAACATCGGCGAGGTGCTGCTCGACGTGCTGCCGCGCCTCCAGCCGTCAGACACGGTGGTGATGGAGCTGAGCAGCTTTCAGTTGGAGCTGATGACGGTCAGCCCGCATATCGGGGTGATCCTGAACGTCACGCCCAACCACCTCGACCGGCATGGCACGATGGAGGTCTACACCGCCGCCAAGACGCGCCTGATCCAGTTCCAGCGGCCGGAGGATGTCGCGGTGCTGGGGTATGATGACGCGGTCGCGGCCTCGCTGCGCGACGCGACCGGCGGGCGGGTGATCGGGTTCAGCGCCCGGCGGCCGGTCGAAGATGGCGCTTACCTGGACGGCGAGCGACTGATGGTCACTGGCCTGTCCAGCCCGGACGGCAGACCCCGACCGGTCATGACCCGCGACGAAATTCTGCTGCGGGGCGATCACAACGTGCTCAACGTGCTGGCGGCCTGCGCGACCGCCGGGGCGGCGGGCATCCCGCCGGAGGTCATGCGCCGCGTGGTGGCGGATTTTCGCGGGGTCGCCCACCGGATGGAGATCGTGCGCCAGCACAACGGCGTGACCTGGATCAACGACAGCATCGCCACCGCGCCGGAGCGCGTGCTGGCTGCGGTGCGCAGTTACCGCGAGCCGCTGGTGATGCTGCTGGGCGGGCGTGACAAAAAGCTGCCCTGGGAGCCGCTGGCGGCCCAGGTCGTCCGCAAGGCGCGGGCCGTCGTGGCGTTTGGTGAATTTGGCCCGGCCATCGTGGACATCCTGGGGCAGACTCTGCGCGACGCCCCGGAAGCGGCGCTCCACCCGGACGCGATCCACTGCGTCCGCACGCTGGACGAGGCGGTGCCGCTGGCGGCGGGACTGGCCCAGCCGGGAGACGTGGTTCTGCTCTCGCCGGGCGGCACCAGCTACGATGCCTACCGGGATTTCGAGGAGCGCGGCGCGCACTATCAGGCATTGGTCAACGGGCTGGATCGGTAGAAGGACGGGTTGGGGAAGGCGGAGTGACGGATGAGCACACCGGAATTCATCGATGAAGACGAGCGCATGCCGGATGGGTCGCTGATCAAGCCCAGTGGCACCCTGGCGGTCAGCGAACCGGAGCCGGTTCCACTCGATCCCGGCCGCGTAGCCGAGCGGCGCAAGCTGTTCCGGGGCCGGATGGACCTCTACCTGCTCCTGGTGGTGGGCGTGCTGCTGGCGATTGGGCTGATGATGGTCTTTAGCACGACCTTCGACTGGAGCTACCAGGAATTTGGCGACGCCGGGGCGATCTTCATGCGCCAGGCGCGCTCGGTCGGGATCGGGCTGGTGATCATGATCCTGCTGGCCCTGATCGATTACCGCATCTGGAAGCGCTTTGCCCTGTGGATGATGCTGGCCGTGATCGCGCTGCTGATCGCCTTGCTGGCGACCGCGCCGGAGCTGTTCGGCGCGCAGCGCGCATTCGTCAACGGCTCGCTCCAGCCCGGCGAGCTGGCCCAACTCGTGACCATCCTGTACATGGCGGCCTGGCTTTCCGCCAAACAGACCAAAATCCGGCGTCTGAGCTACGGCCTGCTGCCGTTCACGATCCTGCTCGGCACGGTGACGGTGCTGATCGTGCTTCAGCCGGACCTGAGCACGGCCATCCTGATCGTGGGCACGGCGGTGGTGATGTTTTTCCTGGCCGGGGCGGACCTGCTCCAGATCGGCCTGACGGTGGTGATCGGCGGGGCGGCGGGCTGGGTGCTGATGGATCAGATCAGCGACAGTTACGCCGGGACGCGCCTTTCGGACTACCTGAGCAGCGCCAACAACCTCACCGCGGCGAGCTACCACGTCCAGCAGGCGATCGTGGCCTTTCTGAACGGCGGGCTGACCGGGGTCGGGCTGGGCGAAGGACGCCAGAAATTCGGCTTCCTGCCCGCGCCGCATACCGACAGCATCTTCGCCATCCTGGCCGAGGAACTGGGCCTGATCGGCTGCCTGCTGGTGACGGTCCTGTTTGTGATCCTGGCGATCCGGGGCTTCCGGATCGCGCGCCAGGCCCCGGACAGCTTCGGGATGCTGCTGGCGGGAGGGATCACCTTCTGGATCGCGCTGGAAGCGCTGCTGAACATCGCCGTGATGACGGCCCTGGTGCCCTTCACCGGGGTACCGCTGCCGTTCATCAGCTTTGGCGGGTCGGCCCTGGTGACGTCAATGGCCGGCGTTGGAATCCTGCTCAGTATTTCACGGGCGACCGCGCGCGAGCCGGGACCCGATCGGAGGACGTATGCGGATCATGATCTCGGCCGGGGGGACGGGGGGCGGAGTGTACCCCGCGTTCGCCGTCGCGGAGACGCTCCAGCAGGCTGAATCCGGATTACCTCCTACTGATCTGGTGTTTGTTGGCGGGGTGGGCGGGCTTGAGCCGGAGATGCTAAAGCGCAGCGGGATCGACTGGCTGCACGTCGCCCTGATCCAGGGCGGGCCGGTGCACGGGGTGAATCCCCTGCGGCTGATCGCCAGCCTGCTCAAGCTGGCTGTGGGATGGGTACAGTCCCTCGCCCTGATCGGCCGCTGGCGAGTCGACCGGATTTTCATCACCGGGGGCTGGGCCAGCCTGCCGGTGGCACTGGCGGGCTGGCTGCGCCGCGTGCCGGTGTATGCCTTCGTGCCGGATATCGAGCCGGGCCTGACGCTGAAGGTCGCCAGCCGCTTCGCGCGCCGGGTGGCGGCGACCACGGCCGATTCGGCGGTCTACTTCCGGCCAGGGCAGGTGGTCGAGACCGGCTATCCGCTGCGGCGGAGTCTGCTGGCGGCGACGCGGGCCGAAGGGCAGGCCCATTTTGGGCTGGACCCGGCCCTGCGCACGCTGCTGGTCCTGGGCGGCAGTTCCGGGGCGCGGACGATCAACCGGGCACTGGTAGGGGCGCTGCCCGACCTGCTTGCGGACGAGACCCTGCAAATCGTGCATGTCACCGGGCGGCTGGACTGGGCCGAAGTACGGGCCGCGCGGGAGCGGCTTCCGGCCGGACAGCAGGCCCGGTATCATTGCCATGAGTACCTGCACGACGACATGGGATTGGCCCTGGCGGCGGCCGATCTGGCCGTCAACCGGGCGGGGGCCAGCACGCTGGGCGAGTTCCCGGCCTTTGGGCTGCCGGCTATCCTGGTGCCGTATCCGCACGCCTGGCGCTACCAGAAGGTCAATGCCGATTTCCTGGTCTCGCGTGGGGCGGCGGCGCGCCTGGACGACGAGCGGCTGGCCAGCGATCTGTGCTCGACCGTGCGCGGTTTGTTGGGGGATGAAGCCGCGTTGCAGCGGATGGCGGAGCGTGCGAGAATATTGGCACGTCCGGACGGGGCCTGGAACATCGCCCGCCTCGTTACCGGGCTGGAGGACGCATGATTCAACTCTCAACCTTCTTGTGGGGCATGACCGTCATGTTCGGCGTGGTGGGCTTCGTGCGCGGCTGGACGAAAGAGATCATCGCCCTGACCGGGATTGTGCTGGCCCTGTTTTCGCTGGAGCAGTTCCGCGAAGTGCTGCTGGCCCCGCTGACCGAAGGGGCCGATCCGGCCCAGAAGTTCTACCTGTACGCCGGAATCCTGCTGCTGATCACGTTTTTTGCCTACCAGACCCCCGATCGCTTCGAGAAGCGCACCCAGCGCAGCCGCCAGCTTCGGGAAGGCTTGCAGGAAGGCATCCTGGGCGGCGTGATCGGGGCTTTCAACGGCTATCTGATCTTCGGGTCGCTGTGGTACTACATGCGTATCCTGGGCTATCCGCTGGCTCCCAACATCCCGGCTCCGTATGTCGGGACGGCCGCCGAGGCCCTGCAGAACACCCTGCCTCTGGACTGGCTGTTGGGCGGCAATCTGCTGACGCTGATGGTCGTGGTGCTGTTCTTGTTCGTGATCGTCGTCCTGATCTGAGGGCGGGCCGGTCATTATTCAGGACCCCGGGACGCTTATGATACAACTGGCTTCTTTCCTGTGGATCATGGTGGCGCTCTTCGCGCTGATTGGATTCGTGCGCGGCTCCGCCAAGGAAATCATTGCCCTGACCGGCATCGTCTTCGCCCTGTTCATGTTGGAACAGTTCCGTGATGTGCTGCTTTCGCCGCTGATCGCCGGGGCCAGGCTGGATCAGCAGTTCTGGCTGTACGCCGGGCTGCTGCTGGTGGTGACCCTGGCCGCCTACGAGACGCCGGAGCGCTTTGAGCGCACCCGCCGCCGCAAGGGGCGCGAGGGCCTTCAGGATGGGCTGCTGGGGGCGCTGTTCGGCGGCCTGAACGCTTACCTGTTCTTCGGGTCGCTGTGGTACTACATGGATAACCTGGGGTATCCCCTTAGCCCGGCGATCATGGCCCCGCCGCTTGGTTCGGCCAGCGCCCAGTTCGTCAACCAGCTTCCCCTGGTCTGGCTGCTGGAGGGCAACCTGCTGACCCTGGTGGTGATTATCCTGTTCCTGTTCGTCCTCGTCGTGCTGATCTGACCATGCTGCTTCCAGGCCAACCCATCCATATCGTGGGCATTGGCGGGGTGGGTATGTCCGCCATTGCCCGCGTCCTGCTGAGTCGCGGCTACGTCGTGTCCGGCTCCGACCGCCAGTTAAACGACCTGACGGCGGCCCTGGCTGCCCAGGGCGCGCGCATCTGCGAAGGCCACCGCGCCGAGAACCTGGGCGCGGCCGAGGTCGTGGTGATCTCCTCCGCCGTGCCGGCCGACAACCCGGAACTGGTGGCAGCGCGCGGCCGGGGCATCCCGGTCTACAAGCGGCGCGACATCCTGGGCGAGCTGATGCGCGACCGGATCGGCGTGGCGGTCGCCGGGACGCACGGCAAGACCACGACCACGTCGATGATCGTCCATATCCTGACCCAGACCGGGCGCGACCCGACCTACATCGTGGGCGGGGTGGTGGCGACGACCGGCCGCAATGCCGGGGTTGGACAGGGCGAGGCGTTCGTGATCGAGGCCGACGAATACGATCACATGTTCCTGGGGCTGCGTCCCCGCGCGGCGGTGATCACCGGCATCGAGCACGATCACCCCGACCTGTTCCCGACCATCGAGGACTTGCTGGCGGACTTCCGGCAGTTCGCGGCGCTCGTCCCGGCGGATGGGCTGCTGGCGGTGTGCGCCGACGACCCGCTGGCGCTGGCGGTGGGACAGGGGCAGGGTACGGCGCGGCTGGTCACGTATGGGCTGCATGCGCCAGAGGCGGACTGGCGGGCGGCGGACTGGCGGCCCGCAGGCACCGGGAGCACTTTCACGGCCCTGCCGCCGGACGGCGAGTCCCTTTTCGTGCGGCTGAGCGTACCGGGTGAGTTCAACGCCCAGAACGCCCTGGCCGCGCTGGCGGTGACGGCTTGGCTGGGCGTACCCGTCGTGGAAGCGGCCGCGTCTCTGGCGAGCTTCCGGGGGGCGGGGCGGCGTTTCGACGTGCGCGGGCAGGCCGGGGGCGTGACCGTGATCGACGACTACGCCCATCACCCGACCGCGATCCGGGTCACGCTGGCGGCGGCGCGGGCGGCCTATCCCGGCGCGCGAATCTGGGCCGTCTGGCAGCCGCACACCTATTCGCGCCTGCGGACGTTGTTCGCGGACTTCGGCGCAGCCTTCCACCCGGAGGATTGCGACCGGGTTCTGATCACGGACGTGTACGCTTCCCGCGAGCAGTACACGCCGGGGCCGGACGTACCCGACCTGATCGCCCGCATGGCCCATCCGGCCGTCCAACACACCCCAACTCTGGCGGACGCCACCGCGACCCTGGCCGCGCAAGTCCAGCCGGGGGACGTGGTGATCATTCTCAGCGCCGGGGACGCGCCCCGGATCGGGGTCGACCTGCTGGCCCGGTTGGAAGCGCGGCCATGAACGGCTACGAAGCGCTCGAAGCGCACTTTGGCACGGCCCTGCGCCACGACGAGCCGCTGGCCCGCCATACCGCGGCCCGGCTGGGCGGTCCGGCCGACGTTCTGCTGGTCGCGGATATGGCCGAACTGGTCAGCGCCGTCCAGATTGTGTGGGAATATGGGCTGCCCTACCGAATTCTGGGCGGTGGGACGAACGTCCTGGCGGCCGACGAGGGCTTCCGAGGGGTGGTGATCGTCAACCGGGCCAATGAGATCGAAATCGGATCGAATGGCGTGGTTGGGGCCCAAAGCGGAGCGAACCTGAGCGGCCTGGCCCGGATCTGTATGAGCAGCGGGCTGGCCGGATTGCAGTGGGCGGTCAGTGTGCCGGGCACGCTCGGCGGGGCGGTCATCAACAACGCCGGGGCGTTTGGCGGCGACATGGCGGCCAGCGTGATCAGTGTGGCGGTGCTCCGCCCAACGGGCGGCGCGTTGCTCACGCCCGCCGATCTGGCGTACGGCTACCGATCGTCGAGCCTCAAACACAGCCACGACCCCTATCTGGTGACCGGCGTGACGCTCCAACTCCAGCCGGGGGGCGACCCGGACGCGCTGCGGGCCGAGGCGGATGGCTACGCGGCCCGGCGCAAGCAGACCCAGCCGCCGGGGGCCAGCCTGGGCAGCATCTTCAAGAACCCTCCGGGAGATTACGCCGGGCGGCTGATCGAAGCGGCCGGCCTGAAGGGGACGCGGATCGGCGGCGTGCAGATTTCACCCGTGCATGCCAACTTCTTCGTCCACGTGGGGCAGGGGACGGCGGCCGATTACCTGGCGCTGATCCGGCTGGCCCAGGAAACCGTCGCGGCTCGCTTCGGGGTTCAGCTTGAGCTGGAAATCCAGATCCTTTAGCCGTGGCGTGCCTCGCGCTTGCCTGTTTGTGGCTTCTTCCCATCCTGCTTCTCTTACGCGACCAGGTCACTTGCCGACAATATCGATCGGGTATACATCTGGAATTTGAGGAGCCGTCGTGTTCTGGCTTGCTCAAAGTGGGTTTTAAGCGTCGCAAAGGAGTAGTCATGATGCGGCATGGATGGATGAAGCGAATCGTTACGCTGGGCAGCCTGACGATTGTGTTGGCGATGCTGTGGCCGGGTACGCTGGCGCTCGGCGGTCCCCCGCGCCAGGGAGATACCAGCCAGGCACTGCAGTTTTCGGCGCTTGGGGCCGTATTCCCCCTCACGCTCGGCTATGCGATTCCGACGATGGCGTTCAGCCCTGCGGGAGATCGGATCGCCGGATCGGTCGTCCCCTCGCCCAGCGATCCGCAAACGCCTGCCCAGGTATTCTGGTGGGATGTGAGTCAGAGTGGGCCGGAGGTGGCCCAGAGCCACGGCCTCGGTGCAACATACGCGACGCTTGCCTTCAACTCTGATGGAACCCGGCTGGCTGCGGCCAATATCGACAATGTGTTCCTGCTGGACACCGTGACAGGGCGAATCACCGCGACCTTCGAAAACAGGGTGGGGGAGGGCGTCTTCGATATGGCCTTTACCCCGGATGGCGCGTACCTGATCGTCGCGACCTGGCACCAACTCATGGTGTTCGACACTGCCAGTGGCCAGGCGAGTCAGGTCAGCCTGCGAGGCGATATCGCTGGTACGGGAGCTATGAGCGAGGATGGTCGATGGCTGGCGACTTATCTCGCGGGTGGAATCACCGTGTGGAACATCACGATCGACGAAGGCGCGCCGACCCTCGACGAGCGCATCTCGGTTGAGTGCGATGCTTGCGGTAACTATCCCACGGCCGCCTTAAGCCCGGACGGCAACCGGCTCGCCGTGACGGGCAGCCAGGGATACGCCGCACTGTTCGACCTCGAATCCGGCGCGGCACAGGAATTGTCGCCCGCTCAGAATGACAATACATTCGCGGGGTCGCCTTCGTTCAGTGCCGATGGAACGCTGCTGGCCTATGCGATGTCGCGGAATAGGGCAAGCGGCTTCACCAGCGAAGCGTGGGTGTTCGACGTAACCTCCGGTCGTATGGTGGGGACGCTGGCGATGCAAGGCGACGGCCTGTTCAAGGGGCTGATGTTCAGCCCATCGCAGCCGTTGCTGGCTGCCCTGTTCGATTTCGAAATTCAGTTGTGGAGCTACAGCCTGCCGGCAGGCAGCGTCGTCGCTGCTGGCGAGGGCGCTGAAACAGGCGCCCCAGCGGAAGTGATCGCCTACACGGCGACGACCCCCCTGACGGCCAAATATCATCCGAACGGCCGGTTAACCTGTACCATCGAGGCGGGTGAGGCGGTGTTGCCCGCCGGACAAATGGCGGGTGGAAGCATCCAGGTTTACGCGGGAGGCGCGGGCTGCGAAGGACCGGTCTGGCTGACACGCCAGGATGCCGCCGGGCTGGTGGGCATCAGCGACGCGATCCTGAACGGCCTGGCAATCGTGACGACCCCGGCGCAATTCACCGTGTTCGACACGGAGAGCGCGATTCCGGATTACGCCGAGGTCTGCGCCGGCGCGACCGAGTGGGGAACCCCACCTGCTGGCGGCCCGCCCTACAGAGCGTCCTTTCCCGCTTCCCTGCTGCCGGACGAACTCCAGGCGACCTCGGATACCGGATTGGACATCATTGTCTGCGTTGAGGATGTCTATGTGCCCGTCGAGACGTGCTACTACACCAGCGCCAGCGGCTACAGTGCGACCTATGAGCGGCGGCGTTCGGATAAACGGATTACCCTGGTGGACTACGCCCGGCGCACGATTGTCGCCCGGCAGACTTTCTACGGCGGGACGCCCGAACTCTGCCCGAACCAGATCAGCGGGAATGGATTCAATCAAGGCCCCATGCCTGATTACGAAACCTGGAGCGCCTGGGCGATCGCCAACCTGACCGGAAGCGGCGCGCCCGTCGAGCGCACGACGGTCGCCACGGGCACGATCAATGCGCGCAGCGAACCGTCGACCTCGTCGGAGGTGCTCACCCAACTCACGGGTGGAACGCCCGTCAACCTGATCGGGCGCAACGAGGCGGGCGACTGGGCGCTGGCACTGACTCCCGACATGAACCGGGTCTGGCTGTATGCCGGCCTGCTGCAAGTCGCCCGGCGAACCAAGGTGAGTCTCCTGCCGGTTGTTGACGGGCCTGCCGCTGCCGTTTCGCTGCCCTGACCGTGGATGAATTGTCTATAGGCGCCAGAGGAAGAGGCCGCCGGTTTTCTTCCTCTGGCGCGGCTTCGGCGAGCATTGTCCGATCTGGTCAGTGCTAATGAATTGATTGGGAAGAGACTCGTAGAACCATCGAAGGGCGTTTGGAAATTCATACGTCCTGGTGGATTGTGCAAATGGACAGGGAACTGTCTATTGGCATAAAGTGGGATAGGTGGGAAAATAAGGGGGTCAGTCCTGTCTGATATGGCGGCGCGTCCGCCGGTCGCCTGGGGGAGGGCGGCCGGACAATCCGGCACAGGCGCGCGCCGCAGGGACTAATGACCCGTTGAGATCGAGCCAAACTGGGATTACATTGAGAACAGCCTCGAGCACGTGAACGACAGTGTCATGCTATCACCGGATACAAGCAACCAGCGGGCCCGGCGTCGCAAGAAGATAACGTCGACGCACGTCGCGCCGCGCGGGCAGCGTGAACGGGTGGCGCGCCGTTTGGAGCGTGTGGAGCCGGCTCCGGTGAAGGTCCCGGCGCGGGCGCGGCGAGAGCGGGCGCGGCCCCGGCCACAGCCGGCCCCACCGGCCACGATGACACAGCGGCGCACCAGCCAGATCGATACCCTGTTCTCGGCGCGTCTGCTGAGTGGGGTGGTGCTGGTGATGCTGGCCGGGCTGCTGGTGGTGTTCTTTCAGTCCGATGCCTTCTACGTGCACCGGATCGAAGTGGGAGGGCTTGACCATCTGACGGCCGAGGAAGTGTTCGCCTTGAGCGAGGTCGCCAACCTGCACGTTTTCTGGATCGATCCGGCCATCGTGCGCGAGAATATTCTGCGCTCGCCCAGTGTGGCGGACGTGGAAGTGCTGGTGAGCTGGCCGCCGCATCCGGTGCAGATCGAGGTGCAGGAGCGCGAACCGGCCCTCGTATGGGAACAGGCCGGGGTGCGCACCTGGATTGACGTGCGCGGGCGGGTCATGCCGCAGCGCACCGACCTCGAGGGCATGCTGCGCATCATCGTGGAGGATGTCGATACGCCCGTCGGGACCAACGTGATCATCCCCCAGGATGTGGTCAATGGCGCGCTCCAGCTCCGGGCGCTGTATCCGGACCTGCAAGACCTGTTGTACGATTCCGTGGAGGGACTGGGATACCAGGACCCGCGCGGCTGGCGGGTGTGGTTTGGGGCGGGCACGAACATGCCGGCCAAGCTGAATGTCTATAACGCGTTGGTCAACAACCTGATTGCCAGGGGAATCCAGCCGGAGTACATCGACGTGGGGGATGTGGACGCACCCTATTACAAAGTCTGGTGGCGTGAGGGCGAACAGACCGAGTCGTCTGTGGATGGTCAGTAATCATTATGGGTGAACTTGTCGTTGGGGTTGATGTAGGCACGACGAAGGTGTGTACCATCGTCGGCGAAGTGCGCGAGGAAGACGTGCACGTGGTCGGCCTGGGGGTCGAGCCGAGCCGCGGCATGCAAAAGGGCGTCGTGACCGACATGAACGCCCTGACGGCCGCCATTTCGTCCTCCGTGCACAAGGCGGAGCGCAGCAGCGGATACGAGATTGGCCGGGCGTTCGTCAGCGTGGCGGGCAACCAGGTTTCGTCGATCAACAGCAAGGGCATCGCCGGGATCAGCGGCGTGCGGGCGGTGCAGGCGGAAGATGTCGAGCGTGCGATCCAGAACGCGCGGGCCATCGCCATCCCGCACAACCGCGAGGTGCTGCACGTCATCCCCCGGCGTTACAGCCTGGATGGCAACGAAGGCGTGCGCAGCCCGCTGGGGATGCACGGCTTCCGGCTGGAGGTGGAGACGCACATCATCACCGCCTCGGCCTCGACCGTCCAGAACCTGGAGAAGTGCGTCGAATCGACCGGCGTGTACGTCGACCGCTTCATCCTGAACCCGCTGGCCTCCGGAGACGTCGTCCTGACGCCGACCGAACGCCAGATGGGCGTGATGGTGGTCGACATCGGCGGCGGCACGACCGACCTGGCGATCTTCATCGACGGCACGGTCTGGCATACGGCGGTGCTGCCGGTGGCGGGCTGGCACGTGACCAACGACGTAGCTCACGGCCTGCGCCTGCCGTTCGACCTGGCCGAGGCGGTCAAGCTCCAGTATGGGCACGCCAACTCGCGCGAGGTCGATCCGCTCGAATCCTTTCCGGTGCAGCCGTTCGGCGAGGAACTGCCCAGCAAGGTGCTGCGCAAGGACCTGGCCCACATCATCGGGGCGCGGGTGGAAGAAATCTTCGAGCTGGTGCTGCAAGAGGCCAAACGTTCAGGCTACGATGGCCTGCTCCCGGCGGGGGTGGTGTTGACCGGCGGAAGCTGCCTGCTGCCGGGCATCCGGCAGGTGGCGGCGGACGTGATGCGCATGCCGGTGCGGATCGCCCACCCGGAAAAGCTGACCGGGATGGCCGATACCCTGCGCAGCCCGTCCTTTAGCACGAGCGTGGGCCTGCTTCGGCTGGGGTTGTTGATGGACATGGAAGATCGGGACCGGGGCGGGGCCAACAGCCGGAGTGGGGGCGGTGAGGGATTCCGGTTGGGCAAGGCCCTGAGCGGCCTTTTCCGGCGTTTTCTGCCGGAAGAAGAGCAAAGCTGACCCCGGCGGGGGCGCCGGCGGGGGTCGGTTGGACTGGCGCGAATAGTGCTTTGGTGCTATTTATCCCAAGTAATCCCATATCGCGCTTTCCTTGTTTTGGGATTCGCATACAATAGCACTCAGGATTGATCGTCGGGGATTGATCGCCGAGGGGACATACCCTCCTTGCAGACCGTTGACCATACGAAGGGGCATCCAGGCCTTATCAAGCGAGCCGAGGAGAGTACGATGAGCGACATTGAATTGACACCGGGTGAAAACTTCGCACAGATCAAAGTGATCGGAGTCGGCGGGGGCGGCGGCAACGCCGTCAATCGGATGATTAACGAGGGCATGGGTGGGGTCGATTTCATCACGATCAACACCGACGGCCAGGCCCTGATGCTTGCCCAGGCCAAGACCCGGGTCCGGATCGGCGATAAGCTGACGCGCGGCCTGGGGGCCGGCGGGAACCCGGAGATCGGCAAGAAGGCGGCCGAGGAAAGCGCGGACGAGCTGTACGAGGTGCTGCGCGGGGCCGATATGGTCTTTATCACCTGCGGCATGGGCGGCGGCACCGGGACCGGGGCCGCGCCCGTAATCGCGCAGATCTGCAAGGAACTGGGGTCGCTCACCATTGGCGTCGTGACCAAGCCCTTCTCCTTCGAGGGCAAGCGCCGCCAGGATTCGGCCGAGGCCGGGATCGAAGCCCTGAAATCCCAGGTCGATACCCTGATCGTGATCCCCAACGATCGCCTGCTCCAGATCGCCGACAAGCGCTCCAGTCTCCAGGATGCCTTCCGGATCGCGGACGACGTGCTGCGCCAGGGCATCCAGGGCATCTCCGAGCTGATCACCGTCCCCGGCCTGATCAACCTCGATTTCGCCGACGTGCGGACGATCATGTCCGAGGGCGGCGCGGCCCTGATGGCGGTCGGCGTGGCCACGGGCGAGGATCGCGCCCGCAAGGCGGCCGAGGCGGCGGTCAGCAGCCACCTGCTGGACGTGACCATCGACGGCGCGCGCGGCATTCTGTTCAACGTCACCGGCGGCCCGGACCTGAGCCTGTTCGAGGTCAACGAGGCAGCGGCCATCATCAAGGATACGGCGCACCCGGACGTCAACCTGATCTTCGGCGCGGTCATCGACCCGAATATCGGCGACGCGGTGCGGATCACGGTCATCGCGACCGGCTTCGAGCAGAGTCGCGTGGCGCGGCGGCAGGTTCAGACCGGCGCCGTGCAGCCGGGGCAGGCTCCGCAGCCCGTGGCCCGGCCGGGGCAGCCGCAGCAGGTCCCGCAGCAGCGGCGGCCGGTGCAGCCGAGCGCCCCGGCGCAACCGCCCAGCGAGCCGCAGCAGCCGGCCAATACCGGCCAGGATTTTAAGCTGTACGACAGCGACAACATCGAGATTCCCACCTTCCTGCGCAAGCGCTAGGCTGCCCCTCGGAAGGGGGAGTGATCGCAACCAAGCGGGCCGGAGTCGGGCTTGACGCTCCGGCCAGATAGTGCTTGTCTCTCCTCAGGGTGGCCCTCCGGCCTGACGTCTGGTCTGCACGTCGGATGGAGGGCCACTCGTGTTTCTCCGGCCGGACGGATGACCGCGCGGCCCGATTCCCGGTTTTGCGCCGGGTTTCGGGGCAGTGGCCGATTAGGAAATTTTAACGTAAAACAGTACCAGAGTACTGTATGAGCGGCGTCGTGAATCATGCTACAGTAAAGACCCAATACCCCTAGATGCGGGATCGCCGAACGTCAGAACCGCCATATATGGGGGTATCCTCTCAAATTCAGCGACGCCGCACACATCCGGGCCTATATATTCAAGGATGGGAGTCCAGGACATGAAGTGCCCATATTGTGGTGCGGTGGGGGCCTCGCGGGTGATCGACACCAGTCATGACGCGCGGGGTGGGATTCGTCGACGGCGCGAGTGCGGGCAGTGCGGCGAACGGTTCAGCTCCTACGAGCGAGCGATCCTCGCGACCCCGATGTTGATCAAGGCGGGGGGAGAGCGTGAAGCGTTCGACCGGGAGAAGCTCCTGCGGGGCATCCACATTGCCTGCGCCAAGCGTCCCGTGGCGGCGGCTGATGTCGAACGACTGGCCGATCAAATCGAGACGAGCCTCCAACGGATGGGCAAATCGGAAGTATCCAGCCGGGTCGTGGGGGATATGGTGGTCGAAGGCTTGAAAGAGCTGGACCCCATCGCCTACGTGCGGTACGCGATCGTGTACCTCAAGCTGGACAACCTGGTGAGCATCCGCGAAGAGATCAATCACCTCCTCGAAGATCAGGCCGTAACTTCTGTCCGTCCGGCACGGGCAGGGGAGAAGTCGCCGCCGGCTGACTAGCGCGTCCGAGGCCCCGGCAGGCCTCGACCGGCGCGGAAGATTCTCAGCTCACAAGCAAATCACCCCTTATCCGAGGAATCGGGTGTGCCTGGCCGCCACCCGATTCGTATTGCCATGCTTAAGGAGCAGGTGATGGAATCCAAGCAACAGGACTCACTGGCGCTCGATTCCCGCAGGAACGGCCATTCCGGCCCCCCGCTGCCTTTGCGGGAGATTCCCCTGTCGGAGAATGCGCGCACCGTGCTGAGCAAGCGCTACCTGCGGCGCGGTCCGGATGGCGCTCCAGCCGAGAGTATCCATGAGATGTTCTGGCGCGTGGCGAGCCATGTGGCCGCCGTGGAGCCTGAACTGAAGGGCGACCGGGAACACTGGTCGCTCAAGTTCTACGACTTATTGACCGAGATTCGTTTCTTTCCAAACAGTCCAACCTTTACCGGGGCCGGCACGCCCCTGGGCCAGCTCGCGGCCTGCTTCGTGCTGCCCATCAGCGACGACATGGGACGTGACCCGTCCGGCATCTTCCAGACGCTGCGCGATGCGGCGCTGATCCAGCAGACTGG
>JARKOQ010000128.1 GCA_029976005.1 Aggregatilineales bacterium
CATCGTATGTCCTGCATGTTCCGTTGATTGTTGCGCCGACGCCTGCTACCCCCTGACCTACCTGACGCGAGCACGTGGCAGGGAGGGGGGAGCGGCTTCGGCCGTGGCCCGGCGATCAACCGCCGGGTCGGTAGGGTGCGCGAACACCCTGCCTCCTCCACTTGCACAATCCCCTCATGTGGCCCCCGGGCGGGCGGCGATGTCAAAGACCGAAATCCTGCCGAGCTAGTCGGCGTCCAGGCCCAGCGCGCGCAGCAGCCGCGCGTAATCGGGACTGGCCAGCATCCTTCCGGCCACCGTGGCCATCAGGACCATGTCAGCTTGGTCCGTGGCGTCCAGCGCCACAGGACGCGGCAGCACGGGTTGCAGGCGGTGGTAATCCGGGATGACCGTGCGGCACTGGTAGTCCACCACGTCGGCCGGGCCCTCCATAAGCAGCTCAAGCACCTGGCGCGCGCCGGTGAGCATGCCCCAGTGCCGGACCTGGTCAGGTCGCGGCGCATCCTCGACCCGTCCGGTGCCCAGGCTGATCATCGTCGGGAAAACGTGCTCGTCGCGGCCGCGCATGGTCTTGAGCGCTTCGATGGCCGCGCACATCGCCGGATTGTTGGCCGCCACGCCGCCGTCCACCAGGATCCGCGTCGCGGCCGCGCCGGGCTCCAGCAAGGTGGCCGGCTCGAAATATGTGGGGGCTGCGGCGCTGGCTCGGCACACGTTGCGCAGCAGATCGTCGCGGCGGCGGTCCTGTTTGGCCCGGGAGGACTTGAACAGGTGCGGCACGCGGGCGACCAGGTCGTAGCTGGTGATGAGCACGTCGCACGTGCAGTCGCTCAGACGCCGGGCGCCGAAGAGGTCCTCCAGGCAACGCGCCAGCCCCTCGTCGCTGTACTGCTCATCGGTGAGCCCGCCCAGACTGGCCACCTTGCGCCCCAGGGAGCGTTGGAAAATTTGCGGCGCGCGGTTCCCGTACAGGCTGGCCACCTCGGCCATGGGGATACCCGCGCCCACGGCGGCCGCGATGATCCCGCCGGTGGACGTGCCAGCGACCAGGTCGACCAGCTGGCCGACCAGCTTGCCCGAGCGCTGCTCGATATCCGCCAGGATGATGGCCGGGATCAGGCCCCGGACGCCGCCGCCGTCGATTGACAGGATGATCATGATCAGGCCTCCGGCCGGGTGTAGGTTACGGCGATGGCCATCACGTCGGCCGGGCTGGTGGCGAGCTCCAAGCGGTCCCAGAGCGCCTGGCGCTGGCCGATGATCGTGCCCGAGACGATTTTCCAGGCCGCCTCGTTGCGGAGGACGCGGGTGACCAGCTCCAGCACGTCCATGCCCCTGGCCGTGGCCATGGCGCGCAGCAGCGGCGCGTCGGCGGCCGGATCGGCCTGGAGCGCCCGGGCCTCGACCGACTGCTGATCCCAGGTGAGGCGCTCGCTGGCGCCGTACTCCGCAGCCAGCGGGGCAAGCACGGCCTCGGCCCCGCCGATGATCTCGGCGGCCTTGGACGCGCGCAGGCTCTCCAGGCCCGGAGGTGGAGGCGGGCCCAGCCACTCGCCACCGATCAGCGGCAGCTCCGCCGG
>JARKOQ010000059.1 GCA_029976005.1 Aggregatilineales bacterium
GCAGCACACCGCCGCGGGCCGGACGCTTTTGCTTTGACCACTGACCAACAACCACGAACCAAAAACCGCCCTATCTCACCGTCACGCTGCCGGAGCTGACCGAGAGGTGCAGCACGATCGGGCGCTCGGCGCCGCTGAAGCTGGCCGATTCCCAGGTGCCCTCGTCCTCTTCGGGATCGCCCGCCGTGCGCGTGTAGCTGGCGGGCAGGGTCGCGCTGCCGGAGGAGACGTTGTCCACGATCACCTGCACCGGGGCGTCATCCGGCAGGTCGATCACCGCCGAGCCAGAGCTGACCTCGACGGTCGCCGAGAAGCTGATCCCGTCGCCCACCGTCACGATCGCGCTGCCGGAGCTGACGTCGATCGCGGTCAGGTTGAAGCCGGAGCCATCCGGCGCGTTGGCCGTGATGCTGCCGGAGGAGACTTCGATCGACCCCTCGTACGGGCGGTCGCTCTCCGGCAGGCGGACGCTCATGCTGCCGGAGCTGCCATCCAGCACCAGCCGGGTCAGGTTCAGCCCGCTCAGGTTGGCGTTGATCGAGCCGCTGGAGACTTCCAGGGTCAGGTCGGTCGGGATGTCCGGGTTGAGGCGCACGTCCCAGGTCAGCGGATCGGCCCCCACGTAGGTCTTGTTCAGGACGTTTTCGTACAGCGCGATGTCAAGCTGGCCGCCACTGCCGTTGGCGCTGTAGTGCAGGTCGTCGATGTACTCCACGTCGGCCTCGAAGGCGTTGGCCGCCCCGGAGGGCAGGGCCGTGATCGTACCCTGCTCCACGGCGACCGCCACGCGGACCTTTGCCGCTTCGACGCCCTCGGCGGATGTTTCCAGGCTGCGCGTCCGGACGCCGCTTTCGTCGACTTGCTGGCCGTTGCCGAAGTGAATGTTGAAGCTGAAGTCACCCGCCAGGCCCAGGCCCGGCCCGGCCAGCATCAGCAGGACGATCAGCCCGGCCGTGCCCAGCCCGACCAGGGCGCTCAGGACGGGCGACCGGCGGGCGATCAGGATGTCCAGCCCGATCCCGATCAGCAGCAGCGGCCAGATCCGGCCCAGGACGCTGATCTGCTCGCCGGAGATGACGCCGTTGTTGGCCAGCAGCCAGACCAGCCCGGCGGCGATCAGGATGATCGGCCAGAACAGCGAACGATACTCGAATCCCCCGCCGTTTTTTGCTTTGAAGTCAGACATGGCGCTTCTTCCCCCTACTGGAAGTGAATCAAACTAACGATCGCGGCCTTCGCGGCGCTTGCGGTCGTCTTCTCGCAGGCCGAGGGCGCTTTCCAGGATCAGCACGACCAGGCCCATGATCAGACCGCCCAGGATGGCCCAGCCCAGCCCATCGACCTGCATCCGGTCGCCCGCGATCCAGGCGGTGAGCATCAGCATCAGGCCGTTGATGACCGGGATCAGGATGCCCAGCGTCAGGATGATGAACGGGCAGCTCAGGACCATGACCACCGGGCGGACGATGGCGTTGACCAGCCCGAAGATCAGGGCCAGGACGGCCAGGGTGCCCAGGTCGTTGTTGACCACGTGGATGCCGGGCAGCAGGGCGGCCACCACGGCGATGGCGATCCCGTTCACGACCAGGCGTAACAGAAAGTTCCTCATGAGATATCCCCTCTTTCGGTTTGCAAGCCAACTGCTTTCAGGACAATATACGCAGGGCATGGATCAGGGTTGCGGGATTGGCTGCCGGGGTGGCTCGCGGCAAGGCCAGATCGATGCGCTCGCCGGCATCCGGGCCCCTCTCATGGGCCGGCGGGGCGTATTATCGCCGCGAAGGACGGCGTATGTGGTATGATCGGGGTATCAGGCCCGGTTCGAGGCCTGGAGGAGTGCCCCCATGTTCAAATTCAGAAAATCAGTCCATGACTTTCCGGAGCGCGTGAAGGCGGTGGAAGACCTCCCACCGGCGACCGCCGCCGTCGTGCTCCAACACGTGCCCGCCGCGGCGGTGCAGGGCATCCTCGCCCTGCCGCCCCAAAGTTACCCCTTCCGGCGGGCGAGCCGCTGGCGGATGCTGCCCTTTGGCTGGCGGGATACCCCGCACCGGACGCTGGTCTTTACCCCGGACGCGCTGCTGATCGTGGAAGTCGAGCCGGATGGCACCCTCGCGCCCCGGCGGGTGGCGCTGGCCGACCTGATCGGCCTCCGGCTGGAGACCAACCTGCTGTATGGCTGCCTGACCCTGGATTGGGCCGAGGACGGCCAGGCTCACACCCTGGCCCTGGAGTTCAACACGGTGGGCGAGCGCCTGCTGCGCCGCGACCTGGATCGCTTCCGGGCGGGGATACCGGCGGCGGCCGAACCCGCGGCCGGAGCCGATCTGGGGCACATGCCCTTCAAATTCCGCAGCCTGCTGCGCCTGGCCCTGCTGCCGGAAGAGGTCATCCAGGCGGCGATCTTCCAGCCGGAGCTGGGCCGCACCCATGCCTGGTTCGGGCCGCGCCTGGCTCCCAACCGGGCGGTGGCCCTCACCAACCGGCACGTGATCGTGGCCGAGGAGAACGCGGAGCGCTGGGTTCCGGATTACGGGCTGACGATCGGCTTCTATCCGCGCCGGAGCGTGCGCGGCCTGCGCGTCGAAACGCGGGACGATCTGGCCTGGGCCACGCTCCGCCTGGGACTGGGGACGGTCTCCCTGGACAAGCTTTTCCCCCTGGCGGACGAGCACGCGGCGGCGCTCGAAGCGGCCTTCGCCGCCCTGGATGCGCCGGTCAGGTCTGCCTGAAGCCTTCCGCGAACGCGGCGATCAGCCGCCGGACCTCGTCCTCGAAGCCGGCCTTGATCGGGATTCCGGCGTCCAGGTCTTCGTTGATGTAGGCGGCGTTGCCGGTCTGGAGGAAGCGTGACATCCCGGCCTGGTTGATCCAGTAATAAATCCCCCAGTGGGCCAGGTTCCAGGCCGCGCTGTAGGGGTTGACTTCGTAATCCACGTAGACCAGGGTCCCGGCCGGATCGACGATGAAGTTGTTGGGGAAGTAGTCGATGTTGATCCCCGCCGGCTCCAGGCAGGCGGCCATTCCGAAAAGCTGGGCGAAGATCGCGTCCGTGATCAGGCCATCCGCCACCAGCGCGGAAGCCATCCGGCCATCGACGTAACTCTGGACCAGGTACTGGCCGGACACGTCGTATTCGTACAGCAGGGGGATGGCGATGGGGTACTTGCGCAGGCAGTGGTAGGCTTCGACTTCGGCCAGCACCTTGTCGCCCTCGAAACGGTAGTAGGCGACCGGCTCGTCGTGCATGAGCTTGAGGACGCGGCGATCCGTGCCGGAGTCCGTGGTGCGCTCGATCAGGTAGGTATAGGCCGATTTTCCTCGACCCAGCAGGGCGGTAATGATGAACGGCCCATCCTGGGTCTGGAACACAGTTCCAAGCATAGTTTACTCCCGGCTCACCGTCACGGATGAGGGCTGAGTCGTCGTATCGTTCTACCTTCAGTATTGTACGAATGGGGCGTAAATATGCAACTTGTCATGTTACGTTCATGCAAGATGCATAAAATCCGGCCGCGACGCAGGTCGTTCTGCCGCGGCCGGAGAAGACATGGAAATTGGTGATTGGTCTCAGTTTGAAGCCTGAAGCAGGAGCCAATGGCCCGCTTTTCCGGACTCAGAACTCCAGCTTGTTGAAGCGCCACACAGCCAGCACCGTGAATAGCACACACCACCCGATCGTCATCAGGATGGGTAATCCACTGGTCAGCGGTTGCTGGGTAGCCAGTTGGACCGTCAGCGGTTGCGCCGCCAGGCCCGGCATGACCAACCCCCACGGCGTGATTTCGGCCAGCCAGGGGGCCAACCCCAGGATGAACTGGTAGCCGAAGATCAGGAGCATCGGCAGGCCAATCACCCAGCCGCGCCCCTTGCTGACGACGCCCAGCAGCAGGACCAGCGTGAGATAGAACAGGGTGCTGAGCGCAAGCAGGGCTAAGGCAGCGATGAAATGGGGCAGCGAAAGGCTGGCTCCTTTGGCGCTAAGCTGGAGATAGGCGATCGCCCCCTGGAACGCCACCATGATCACGATGACTCCGATGGCGGTGGCGATCAGCTTACTAAGGATCACGGCGGTCCGGGAGACGGGTTTGGAAAGCACCCATTCCAGCGTCCCGGATCGTTTCTCATCCATGAACAGGCCCTGACTGATGATCGTCACACCGACCGGGATGGCCATCCCGGCGATAATGAAGAAGACCTCCAATGCCTCGACGATGGGATCGGATGCCTCGCTCGCGGCCGCTGATTCCTCGGTATCCGTGTCAGACGACGCGCTGGCCGGCATCCACAGGAAGGCGCCCAACAGGCCGTTGAGGATCAGCCCCCAGATAATGATCTGGACGAGCCAGGTGCGTGTCCCCCACCATTCCCAGAGTTCCTTGCGCAGCAGGTTGGCAAAGCCGACCCGCCAACCCTGCTCGTTGATCCGTTTCAGGTCCGAGCTGCTCATGCCTTCCCCCCTTCGACTATGTCAAGGAAGATGTCTTCCAGTTCGTAACGCTTAAGCCCGAAGCCAGTGACCGTGACCTGTGGATCATCCAGGATCAGGCGCAGGAGCTGCGCCTCGGCCGCCGCGTCATCACTGACGCTGACCTGCCAGTGGGTGAGGCCGCCGTTGCCTGGCGTAGCGGTCAGCGCTTTGACCCAGCCCTGGGCGCTGATCCGGGCCTGGACGCCCGCCGCCTGGCCTTTGAGGTCGACGGCGTAGATCGTGCCTTCGCCTCCGGCCAGCAGGGTGTCGATCGAGGCCTGGGCCACCAGCGTCCCCTTATTCAGGATAGCGACGGTGTCGCTGACCTTCTGCACGTCGTCCAGGATGTGAGTCGAATAGAAGATCGTGGCGTACTTACGCAGGCGCTCCATGACATCGAGCACGTCGCGGCGGCCCATCGGGTCGAGCGATGCGGCTGGCTCGTCCAGGATGAGCAGGTCAGGGTAATTGACCTGGGCCTGGGCGATGCCGAGGCGCTGGCGTTCCCCGCCGGAGAAGCCTTTGATCGGGCGGTCGGCCTTGTCGTCCAGGCCGACCAGGGCCAGCGTCTCCTGGATGCGGGCTTCGATCAAGTCGGCCGGGCCGCTGTAAAAGAAGCGTGCTGTGAAGCGCAGCGTTTCGCGGGCGGTCATATCCTCGTAGAAACGCGGGTCCTGGGCCAGGTAGCCGATCCGTTGGCGGATGGCGACGCTGTCGTGCTCGATGTCCATGCCGAGGACGGTCCCGCTGCCGGCGCTGGGTTTGGCCAGGCCGAGCAGGAGTTTCATCGTCGTGGTTTTGCCTGCTCCGTTTGGTCCCAGGAAGCCAAAGATCGAATTCCTGGGTACTTTCAGATCAAGATTACGGAGGGCCTGGATTCCTCCGAAGGATTTGCTCAGGCCACTGGTGTGGATAGCCAATGGGTCATTGTCCGGCATGGTCTCCTCCTTTGGATGCTCGGATTGGATTGGCGATGAACGTGCGCGAGCTTGATCTTGAGTGCAGCTAACGCAGACCGGCGCTCCCAAACGCTCAAATTGCTTACCGGCGGTGGACTTCCGTCCCTGGCACGTCCTTGAGGGGTGACAGGAATAGATTCTGGCCGCCGTTTTTGAGGATTGGTGGCGTCTCGCAGCGCTCCAGCCGGAACGAGCCAAATCCGGCGGCGGCTGCGAGGCGATCCGCCTCGCCGATGAGCGACTGCCAGACTGCGTTGCCCGCCGCCTCGAAGAGCGCGGCCCTGACGACCAGCGTTTTCTTCTCCTCGATCATATCCCAGATACCACCCAGCGTCCCATCGATCAGCAGGGTCGAGGTCGCGTTGCCGACCCTGTCGTACACGTAGTCATAGTGCGCGCTGGTCAGGTAGCGCGCCCGATCGCGGTAGGCCATCAGATAGGCGTCCCACACGGGCAGCAAGCGCACCCCGCGCGGCGGATCGTCCGGGGCCGCGCGCCACCCGCCGGATGGCCGTTTAGGGCCGTCCGGCCGGATCGGACTTGCGCGGTAAGGGGAAATTGACCACATAATAGAAGGGTGGCTGGTGATCTGATCGCGCAAGGGGGGATACATGACTTTGCGGAAATTCGTCATTGGATGGGCACTCGTTTTGGGGCTTTTCTGGCTGCTGGCCGGGGGAATACCGCCCGCGTCCGCGCAGGTCGGCGGCCCGATCGCCTACGGCCAGACGGTCGAGGGGCAGCTTGGCCACGGCATCAACGCCAACTACTGGGATATCCAGGGCCAGCCGGGGGACGTGGTGACCGTGGTCGTGGAGCGCACCGGCGGCGACCTGAGCTTCTACCTTCAGATCCACGAGGCGTATGGGCGCGGCCAGGTCGAGATCGCGGCCCGCAACCTGAACTATGCCCCGGTGATGCGGTTGGAGGGCGTGACTCTGCCGGCGATCCAGTACGGCGGGCGGCTCCAGATCATGGTCGGCCTGGAGGGGCTGGGCAATGGCACGACCAGCGGCACCTACCGGTTGACCCTGATCCAGGGTGCGCCGGAGCCGACCGCCGCCCCGCCGGAGCCAACTCAAGCTCCGGCACCCACCGCGCTCCCGCCGGAGGAGACAAGCGAGCCTCTGCCCCCACCGGAGGAGACAAGTGAACCTCTGCCTCCGCCGGAGGAGACGAGCGAGCCTGTGCCCCCGGGAGATTGGCTGTTCGAGGATCACTTCGACCAGCCGGGCTGGCTGGCGCTGGGGCCAAGCGGCTTCGACCGTGAGCCGGAGGCATCACTGCTCCACTGGCGAGCCTTTGGCTGTTGCGCGCAAGTCCTGGCTTACCCTCTGCCGGAGCCGCTGGATGGGCGTTTCGTCTTCGAGGCGCGGGTGCGGCCGGACGGCTGGGAAGGCGGCGAGTTGATCGTCGGGTTGTCACTTGCCACCGAGATCACGCCGCAGATGGTCTACCCCCCCGGCGCGTTCGTCTGGTTTGGCCCCTCCGAGAGCGGCACCGGCAGCCGGATCGAGCTGCTGACGGTGGACGGGGTGACGAAGGAAATGTACGATTGGGTCCGGCCGGGGGCGGATTCGCCCGCCGAGTATCCGGCCGAAACCTGGTACACCGTGCAGATGGAGCCGATCGGGAGCAACCTGTCGCTGGTCGTGCTGGACGATTCCGGCCAGCAGGTGGGGGCGCTGCTCGCCCAGGTGCCGCCTATTTTTTCGTTCCTGGGCCAGGTGGTGATCGCCAGCCCGGTCGGGACGGATTGGGGCAGCGGCTGGGGCGTGATCGATTACATCCGGGTGGGCGGGCCGGAGACGCCCTCCGTGCTGATGCCGGTCGTGCCCTGAGGCGCGCCGCGACACGGGCCTGAGAGGGCCGGCGGCGGCTGGAAATCACAGAAAGGCGACTCATGCGTATTGGACTGCTGGCCCCGGAGCTGACCGAAGCGCACGGCTGGGGCCGCTATACCCTGGACCTGGCGCGCGCGCTGGCCGCGCGCGGCGACGTCGAGATCGTGATCGCCGCGTCCTCGGCCAGCCCCGGCGACGGGGGCATCCCCAACGCGGGTTACCACCCGATCCTGCCGCCCCTGTTCCCGGCCCGGCGCTGGACGACTCCGCGCGCGCTGCAAGCCGCGCCGCGTCTGGCCTGGCTGCTGCGCGGCTGCGACGTGATCCACACCGCCGCCGAGCATTACCTGCCCGCCGCCGCCCTGATCGCCGGGCGGCGGCCGCTGTTCGTCACCGCGCACGGCACGTATCTGCCCCTGGGCGTCGGGCGGCGCGGGGTGGGCCGCCTGTACCAGTGGGCGGCGCGCCGGGCGACAATCCTGGCCGTCAGCGACTACACCGCCCGGCGCGTGGCCGAAGCGCTGCCGGATGCGCGGGTGAAGGTGATCGCCAACGGCGTGCACGCGGAGCGCTTCGCCGCCGTCCCGGCCCGGCTGCCGGTCAAGGCCGGGCCGACCGTGCTGGGGGTGGGCGTCAACAAGGCCCGCAAGGGCTTCCACGTGCTGATCGAGGCGATGGCCTCGGTGCGGGAGGCCATCCCGGACGCGCGCTGCGTGATCGTCGGCGACACCAGCGACACGGCCTACCAGGCCCAACTGGCGGCCCTGATCGACCGCCACCGCCTGGGCGAGCACGTATCCATCCTGGGGCGCGTGCCGGACGAAACCCTGCTGGGCTGGTACCACGCGGCGGACGTGTTCGCGCTGCCGTCGGTCAACATCGGCGGGCGCTTCGAGGGCTTCGGGCTGGTCTACCTGGAAGCGGGTGCGGCCGGGCTGCCGGTGATCGGCACGCGGGGCTGCGGCGCGGAAGACGCCATCGACGACGGCCGGACCGGCTATCTGATCCCGCAGGATAACCCCGCCGCGCTGGCCGGGCGCCTGATCGATCTGCTGGGCGATCCTGGCCTGCGGGCGACCCTGGGGGCGGCCGGACGGGCGAAAGCCTTCGGCCAGACCTGGGAACGGGTCGCCGCCCAGGTCTGGGCGGCCTACACCGGGCGCGAGGCCTGAGCCGGCGGATCAGGCCATCTCGTCGACCCAGAAGGAATCGTACCCCTGTTCTTTCAGGTCTTTTTCGTGGAGGCGCATGGCTTTGTTGCGCCCGACCTTGGCGTCATCGGTGCGGACCTGATGGAGCTGGACCCCGAAAATCAGGGCGATGATGGCGCCGACCGTCCCGACCCCGGCCCCGATGATCTGGATGTTCTCCCCCCCGACGATGATGGCGATGACGCAGGCCACGACAAACACGATCGTGATCACGAGTGAGGTGATCAGCTTGCGCTGCCAGACCTTGCGGTGGGCTTCGATGCAGGCCGGGCACAGGCTGACGGCGCGCGCGGCGAGGTTGCCGTAGGTCTTGACCGTCGTGGTGGTGTTGCCTGACGTGCTCGATGAGCTTCCCGTTTCCTTGGCGAAGGCAATGACATACGGCTGGGTGGGTTGGCCCTGGCAGACCTCGCAGGGGGCGGGCTGGTAATTGGCCAGCACGGCCGCCTTGAGTTCCTGCAGGGCGGGGTAGAGCGTATTCTGGTTGGCGGACATCAAAAGAATCTCCTTCAGAGCGGAACGAACAGCGTGGGGTGGATCGGGGATGGGATGGCGCGCTGTGCCGCCCATTATAGGCCGCGAGGCCGTCCTGCGCCTGTCGCGCTCCCCGGATATCGTTGAAATCTCCGTTGTCGGTGAGTCACAGCCCTCTGATTGGCCCGTGCTTTTCCATGATACTATTGTGTGTGTATGTCCAGGGGGATCAAGGAGATCATCGATGCGACGCTGGCTGATCGTGGTGCTCTTGCTGGGATGTCTGGGAATCGTGCTGCCCGCGGGGGCGCAGGGCGGCGAAACCGCCGCTATCACGCCCGAAAACGCGGGGGAGCTGACCCAGCTTCCGACCTTCATCGTCCCGCCGCAAGGCGTCGTGGCGTTCGCCTACAGCCCGGATGGCCAGACCATTGGCGTGGCGGGGTACTATCCGGGGAACGGCCTGTGGAATGCCTCCAACGGCCAGCTCATCCGTTCCCTGGAAGAGTTTGTGGGCGGTTCCGGTAATGCGGTTGCCTTCAGCCCGGACGGCACGCGGGTGGCCATCGCCAATTCCCTGATCATCGTCTGGGACACGACGACGGGAGAGGTTGTGGCGGAGTACGAGGAATATTCCCAGGACCGCATGATGGGGATCACCAGTCTCGTGTTCAGCCCGGATGGCGCGTTCCTGGCCGCAGGCTATTATGACGGCTCGGTCCGGCTGTGGGACGTGTCCAGCGGGCAGCGCGGCCAGATTTTCATGGGGCACCTGGGCGAGGAGGCGATCAGTCGGGGGATCATTGCGATGGCCATCAGTCAGGATGGCCGGCTGCTGGCCGGCGGCGAATGCCTGGCGGAAACCAGGGTGGGTAATTCGGCCTCCTGCGACGAAGGCGGCGTGTCCGTGTGGGACATTCAGTCCGGCGAGCTGCTCCAGGTGCTCACCGGGCACCAGAACGCGCCCCACTTCCTGGCGTTCAGTCCGGATGGGACACGGTTGCTCTCGGCGGGCTGGTACGAGAAGTCGATCCTCGTCTGGGACGTGGCGACCTGGGACGTGGTGGATACCCTGACGTTCCCATCCATGGTCACCGGGTTCGCGTTCAGCCCGGATGGGACTCTGCTGGCGACGGCGACTCAGGATGTGAAGGTCCGGGACTTCGCCACGGGCGAGGTGCTGTTCACGGCATCCCGCCTGCTGCGGCCTGATCAGAGCTGGACGACGCTGACTTTCAGCCCGGATGGCTCGCGGCTGGCCGTGCACGACGGGACGCAGATCATCCAGTGGCGCGCCGGACAGGCTGGCGGCGGTGGCCTGCCGCAAATCCTGCTTGCCCTGGACGACTCGCCCTTCTCCGAGCGGATCACGGCGAACATCCCGGCCGACTGGCGGTCGTCCGACCCGGAGGGCGCGCGCTTCGAGCTGCGCGTCACCTCGGCGACCTTCCAATATGATAGCTGCTCGTATACCGAGGGACACGTGCTGATCCGGCAGGGGACCAACAGCACCGCCACCCTCCTCGACCGGGCATCGGGGCGGGCGCTCGCCAGCCGGACGTTCAACGGGCCGCAGTTCGATTACCGCGCCTGTGAAGCCAGCCGCGAGTTCGACCAGCAGACCGAGTATCAGACGGTCTCCCTGCCGGACCAGGACGAGTTCCAGACGTGGCTGGTCAACCGGATCAACTGGCTGATGTCCGCTTCCAGCCTGGGCTGGGCCAGCGGCGTCAACCTGCGCGCCGAGCCGAATACCAGCTCGGAGGTCCTGGGAGTCACGTCGGCCAGCGATCCGGTGCTGCTGATCGGGCGCAACGCGACGGGCGACTGGCTGCGCGTCCGGGCGGCCGTGGGCGAGAATGGCGCGGATGTCGAAGCCTGGATTTTCCGCGATCTGGTCACGACCGCGGCGGACATCCAGGCGTTGCCCGTGGTCGAATAGCGTCCAATCGGGTTGGACTTCTCCCCCCGACGATGGTGGCGAGGACGCAGGCCACGACAAACACGATCGTGATCACGAGTGAGGTGATCAGCTTGCGCTGCCAGACCTTGCGGTGGGCTTCGATGCAGGCCGGGCACAGGCTGACGGCGCGCGCGGCAAGGTTGCTGTAGGCCTTGACCGTCGTGGTGGTGTTGCCTGACGTGCTCGATGAGCTTCCCGTTTCCTTGGCGAAGGCAGTGACATACGGCCGGGTGGGTTGGCCCTGGCAGACCTCGCAGGGGCGGGCTGGTAATTGGCCAGCATGGCCGACTTGAGTTCCTGCAGGGCGGGGTAGAGCGTATTCTGGTTGGCGGACATCAGGGAATCATCTTCAGAAGTGGAAGCACCGGCGGGCGGCGCACATTGAAGGGAGAATGGCCCACTGTGCGCCCATTATCGGGAGATTCGCCGCGACGCGCCCGGCATAACGCCTCCGGCCCCGCCGTTTCGGGCAGGGGATGATTTTGCGAGCCGCATTGGGTTTACAATATTTCAGAGCAGCGCGATCGATGATCTGCCAGGGCAGGAGGTGGGCAGGGCATTGGTCTGGCGCTGAGTCTCTGTGAAATCCAAAGCCCGTATTGTTTGAAAGGAGTCCCGTGATGGCGCGGCGTTTTGTGTGGGTGATCGCCCTGGTGGTGATTCTGGCAGCCCAGCCGGTGTCGGGGCAGGACGATCCGGCTGCGGGGAGTTCCCTGCTGCGCTTGCTGGCCTATGTGCCAGACACGCCACAAAACCGGAACTGGATCGCCTATGGCGATAGCGCCGCGTGGCATACGGCCTGGGGCGTGCCGCGCGTGGATAGCCTGGAGGCGGTCAATGCATTGGATGAGCAGCAGCGCAATCAGTGGATGTACCTGCTCACCATGCAGGCGACTCCGCCTGAGGTGATGGCGGTGCAGTACTTGTTCGCGGAGGCAGAGGATCAGCGTGCGACCTATGGCTTCAACTTCTTTGACCTGGAACGCGGTCTTGAAGCTGGCGCGCCCCCGGACCGACTGAGCCTGTTGGAACTGGCTGTTGAGCCTGAGACGATTGGGACGGCGCTGGCGGCTACCGGCTATGCGTCTGGGCCGCTGGGCGCGGCGGGCACGCTATACAGTCTGCGCGAGGATTATGCCCTGGACGCGGCGTTTCCCTTGACCAGCGGCAAGCTGTCCGTGCGCAACCGGATTGGGCTGCTGGACAGGCTGGTCGTGGTGGGATCGGCGACGGCCGTGGTCGACAGCGCGGCCCAGGCCGCGGCGGGTGAATTGCCCACGCTGGCCGATGACCCTGTCTACCGGGCAGCGGTCGGGGTGGTGGAGTCGGATCCTACCCTGGCGCAGACCGGCCCGCTGATTGGCGCGATCCTGCTCCCACCGGCGATGCTGGCCGGAGACGCGGGCACGCCCCGGCCGGCATTCCAACTCGCGGCGTTTGCCACCCGCCATACCTTGCCCGCCCAGGAGGCGGCCCCTGAGCCGGGCGGAGCGACCTCGCTGGTGTTGGCCCTGGTGCTGGATGCCGGGGCGGACGCCGAAGCCGAGGCCCAGGGGCTGGCGGACCGGCTGGCGGGTTACGTCAGCCAGCGGACGCACGCGCCACTCAACGAGCAGTGGACGGCGCTGGATGCTTTCGCCACGGAAGCGGAGGGTTTGCCGGTGGCCGTGGTTGTCCTGCGCATTGACGATCCGGTACCGGCGGCCGATGGCATTCCGGTGGTCAACCGCTTTGGCTGGGTGATGCTAATCCAGACGCGAGACGTAGGGTTCCTGGCGGAGGAATAGCCCGTATCCTGGCGACTCAGCCCTGTGCAGGCAGCGGGCTGGGGAGTATAATCAATAGTTGTGCGCGGGCGCGGCCCCTCACGGGTCGCGCTTTTTTTGCGCCAGTTCGTCATTGTTGCTGGGATTGCTTACCCCGTTGTGTGGGGGATGCTCCCCGCGGTTCCTGGGGAAAGGATACGACTCATGGCCCCCACCAAAGTACAGAACGGTCTGGTTATCGGTCTCGATTACAAGCTCAAGCTCGATGACGGCGAAGTCGTCGACGAATCCGAGCCGGGCGATCCGCTTTACTACCTCCACGGCGCGGACAACATCATTCCCGGCCTGGAAAAGGCCCTGACCGGCATGAACCTCAACGAGAGCAAGACCGTCAAGGTCAAGCCTGAGGACGGTTACGGCGAGTACGACGAGGAAGCCGTGGAAGAGGTCGAACGCTCGATCTTCCCGGATGACGTGGAGCTGGAGCCGGGCCTGATGCTCACCCTGGAAGACGACGAGGGCGAGATGATGGACGCGATCGTGACCGAGGTCAACGGCGACATGGTCACGCTGGACTTCAACCACCCGCTGGCCGGCGAGACCCTGTTCTTCGAAGTCAAGATCGTCGAAATCCGTGAAGCCACCGCCGAAGAGCGCGAGCACGGCCACCCGCACGTGGCGGACGGGCACGAGCACTAAAAAGCGGCAAGCGAAAAGCAGAGGCACGAGTAGCCCGAATCGTCATCAAACGGCTGCGAGGGGCACGCCGGGGACTCAAGTCCCCGGCTAGGGATACAAAGTCCGCTGAAGCGGACTCCCTGACCCTGTTCTTGAGTCCACTTTCAGTGGACTTCGTGTTCGTAGCCCGCGACTTGAGTCGCGGGCGATCCAACTGCCGCCGTTGCCGGACTCGTGACCACGTCATTCTGTAGTCCTACCGATGGCTGATCGCTGCTTTGAATTCTGGCCGGTCGCGGCTATAATCCAGCTTACGACACGACCCATCCGGGGGGCATAGGCGCGCAAGAGGGCTTGCGCCCTGTGCCCCCCGTTGTTGTAAGGAGGCGAGCGGTGGCGCGACGAACGATCGAGCGGTGGGCGAAGTGCGGTCTGATGGTGCTGCTGGCGGTTTCCCTGGCGGGCTGCAACAGCCTGCCGGCCGCCGCCCCCGCCGGGCAGCAGACCCTCGAAGCCCCGGTGGTGCTCACCCTGGAAGAGGCGGAGAGCATCGCCGGCACCTACCTGGAAGCCTGGAAGAACCGCCAGTACGACGTCATGTTCCGCCTGATCGCCTTCCGCAGCCGGGAGGCCTACCCGGAGGAGACGTTCGTCGGCATCTACGAGAACGCCGCCCGGCAGATGACGCTCGCCGGACTTGAATACACGGTGCGCTCCAGCCTGCGCCAGGGCAACACGGTCGCCATCAGCTACGACGTGGCCTTTACCACCAGCTTCCTCGGCTCGTTCGAGGATACCGGCCGCACCCTGCGCCTGGTCGTGACCGACGAGGGTTGGCGCGTGGCCTGGTCTCCGGCGGACATCTTCACCGAGATGGCCGGCGGCGGGACGCTGACCCTCACCCGCTTCCTGCCGACCCGGGCCAACATCTACGACCGCAACGAGCGCGTGCTGGTCAACCAGAGCGGCGTGGCGATCCAGGTCACGGTCGTGCAGGAGGATATCCCCAACGACGAAGCCTGCTCCGAGACGCTGACCCGCGTCCTGCGCCTGAGCAAGAGTGAACTGAACGGCATCTACGCCAGCCGCGCGCCCAACTGGGTGACTCTGGTGGGCGAGATCGACGCCCCGACCTACGCCCTGGAGAGCGAGGAGCTGATCCGGAATTGCGCCGCCAGCTTTGGGGAACGCGCCACGCGGCGTTACGTCTCCGGCGGGCTGGCCCCGCACGTGACCGGCTACGTGGGTTATCCCAGCGCCGAGATGCTGGCCGAGCTGGCCGTGCGCGGCGTGCCGGAGGATGCCATCATCGGCCTGACCGGGATCGAGCGCTCGTGGGACAGCACCCTGGCCGGGCAGGCCGGCGGGCGGCTCCAGATCATCTCGCCGGTGGGGGACGTGCTGCGCACCCTGGCGGAAGTCCCGGCCGGGCGCAGCGAAAGCGTCTACCTGACCATCGACTCCGACCTCCAGTTCGCCGTGCAGCAGGCGCTCTCCGACGCCTACAACATTGCCAACTGGGCGCCGGTGGCGCGCGGCGCGGCGGCGGTCATCATGGACGTGCACACCGGGGAAATCCTGGCCCTGGCCAGCTATCCCGACTTCGACCCCAACCTGTTCAACCCGGACAATGCCCGCTCCGACGCCGGGGACCGGCTGGTGGCGCTGCAAAACAACGTGCGCAACCCGCAGATCAACCGCGTGACCCAGAGCGCCTTCCCGCCCGGCTCGACCTTCAAGATCGCGACCATGCTCGCCGCCGCCGACAGCGGCGTCTATGACCTGAGCCACACCTACGCGTGCAGTGGGATGTGGTACGGCTCCCAGTTGGGCGACATCAACCGGCTGGACTGGAAGACCGACGGGCACGGGGTGGTCAACCTGCCCCAGGCCCTGACCGGCTCGTGCGACCCGTACTTTTACCAGACCGGGTACGACATGAACCGGCGCGACCCCAACCTGTTCCCGAATTACGCCCAGCGCCTGGGCTTTGGCCAGACGACCGGCCTGACCGGCCTGGTGGAGACGCCCGGCCAGGTGCCCAGCCCGACCTGGGTGCGCGAGAACCTGGGCCAGGTGTGGACCACCGCCGACGCCGTGAACATGGCGATCGGGCAGGGCTACCTGCTGGTCACGCCGCTGCAAATGGCCCGCCTGGTGGCGGCCGTCGCCAACGGCGGCTATCTGGTCACGCCCCAGCTTGTCTGGAAGGCCCAGATCATCGGCGAGGAACCCTCCTATACCATGGAGCCATCCACCCGGACGATGGGCATCCGCCCCGAAGTGCTGGAGGCGACGCGCGAGGCGATGTGCAACGTGACCACGGTGCCCATGGGCACGGCCACCTACGTTTTTGGGCCGGGCAGCTCGCTGGGAGAAGCGCCCTTCACGGTCTGCGGCAAGACCGGCACGGCCCAGACCGGCGGCGAAAATACCCCGCCGCACGGCTGGTTCGTGGCCTACACCCCGGCCGACGATCCCCAGATCGCGATCGTGGTCATGGTGGAGAACTCGCGCGAAGGCTCCGAGGTTGCCGCGCCGATCGTGCGCCGCATCCTGGAGGCCTACTACGGCGTCAGCGATCCGGCCTACCCACCGGAGTGGTGGCCGCCCCAGTGGTGGAAGGGCGAGTACATCCCGCTGACGGCCCCCGGCGCATAGCTCCGGGCGAGTGCTGAGTGTGGTATCGGGGGAGCCGCGATGGGCGTCGCGGCTCCTTTGCTTGGGCAGGGCTTGCCAGCGGGGTGCATTCCAGATTGGGGGCAATCAAAAACATTGGACACGGACAAAATGGATGAAACACGGATTTGCACCGATTATTCGCTTGAATCCGTGTTATCCGTGCCTTTTCCGTGCAAATTCGTGCCCTATTCCTGGTGTTTCCTTGACCTTGATCTGACCTCCCCCAATTCGAAATGCACCCTTGCCAGCGTTCCCAATTCTGATATAGACTGACATCAGGACTGTTTAGAGCCGTGACTTCGAACAGCCTGCGACTAATCTTCTTGTGGCCCCCCAACCTTATCCTCGTGTGGTTTGCTGCTGTCTTCGTCAGGAGGAAGATTGGCATGCCTCAAACCGATTGCGCGCTGTGTCAGGCTCACCTGGAGGGCGACGCCTACCTCTGGCAGGACTACGCCAAGTCGCCGTCGTTGACCGCCCTGGTCGGATCTCAGTGCCAGCACTGCGGCAGTGTCTTCTGCAACAACAAGCATGGCGACCAGTTGAAATTCAGTGTGTGGAGCGGTTGGCAGAAGACGATCTGCCCGAAGTGCGGCCAGCCCTTCGGGCCGTCCAAGGCCCTGGTGCGTCAGGGGACGGTGATCAAGAACGCGCGGCCCGTGCCGCTGGTGGATGCGCCCGCCGCGCCGGTCGCCGCCGGAGAAGGCGAGTCCGCGCCCTCGGCGGCGGTGGCGGAGGAGGGGGCCTGTCCGACGTGCGGCGGTCCTCGCCCGGCGACCGGCTCGTACTGCGCCGCCTGCGGCTACGATTTTGACACCAAACAGCCGGCGGTCGGCCCGGCGACCTTCGACTTCCCGGAGGTCAAGAGCGCCTACACGCCCAGCGGCAAGATCACGCCCTTGGGGCTGATCCTGATGGCGGTTTTCGCCCTGGTGGTTGGCTGGATTGGCGGCGCGTTCGTCGAGATCGGGGATATCGTGATCTCCGGCCTGGGCAGCCTGTTCATCTCATCGGGCGGGATTATCGCGCTGGCGGTGATGATTCTGGCCCTGCTGGGCTATGCCGGCGTCGGGGGTCTGATCGGCATGGCGATCGGCCGGATGGTTTTTCGGGGCGCGGCGCTGGGCCGCAGCCGCAATCCGTGGGTGGCGGGCGGTTTTGGTCTCGTGGGCGGGGCGGTGGCCTTCCTGGCGTTTATGGTCCTGCGCACCATGGCGCATGGCGCGGAAGCCACCGACTCGGCGATTGACATGATCAAGCTGGCTCTGTACCTGGGCGGGCTGCTGATTGGTGCGGGGTACCTGGCCTACGAGTCCGTCCGGGCCAATCCGTTCTGCGAAGACTGCAACAGCTTCATGAAGAAGACGAGCCTCAAGCCCATTCCCGCTTTTGACGAGGCGCGGCTGATGGACTGGCTCCAGGCCCGGTCATTCGCCGCGATCGCCGGAGTGCAGGGGCAGGACGTGCGCGACGCGGGCAACGTCCTGAACGTCAGCGTGTGGGCCTGCGCCAAATGCGCCGATCGCGGCTTCGTCCACGTGGAAAAGGTCCAGACTCGCACCATTCGGGACGGCGGCACGGCCAAGCAGCAGGTGCTCAAACGCCTGATCTACTCGGCCCCGCTGGCGTCCGCTGACCTGGACGGGCTGGGGGTGAAGGCGGCCGGAAAGTAACGCGCCGTGCGGGATCGATCAGCGGCATGAGTTGGGCGGCTGTATGTCCTTTGCGGCGGTCCTTTTTGTGTCGATTTTCGGGGGTCAGGCCTCCAGTGTGATCCGGATCAGCACGACGTTTGACGCGGCGCGGGCGACCTGCGCCGCGTTGGGTTCGCCCTGCGCGTCGAACGTGACGCCGTAGACCGGCGCGTCGCCGGGCAGGGCCTTGAGGAACGGCCCCAATCCTGCGGCCACCGCGGCCACGTCCAGTACGGCCTCGGCCTTGCCGGGATAATCGCGCCCGCGCAGGCGCAGGGTCACGTCCGGCACGGCGCGCAGGTTGCGCCACCACTGCCCGGAGCGATCGGTGAAGCAGGTCACGACGTTTCCTTGCCGGGTATAGCTGACCGGGGTGGTATAGCGCCGCCCGGACTTGCGCCCGGTGACCGTGATCAGCATGATCCGGCGGCTGAGCAGCAGCGGGTGCAGCGGCGAGCGCAGTCCCGCCTTGACCAGCGGGTTGATGATCGTGATGACTCGTTCGATGAACGACATGGGCGATCCTTTCGGGGAGAATCAGTAATCAGTTCACGGTCGTCAGTGGTCAGTCAGGCCAGGGGCGGCGCGGGCGGACGAAGCGTGTCCCGCGCCCGGATGTTTGTTCTGGCCTATTGCCACTTGCCCCTTGTTTCTCTCCCTCTGGATGATATACCATTGCCGCCCGTTGAGCCTCTCACCAGGAAGGAAAGCCGCGACCGTGTGCGGTATCTTTGGACAGTTTAAGCCTGAGGGCGCGGATCGTGCCCTGGTTGAAGCGATGGGCGACCGCCTCCGCCACCGGGGGCCGGACGGCAGCGCGATGTGGGCCGCCGGGCCGCTGGCCTTCGGCGCGACTCGCCTGGCGATCATCGACCTGAGCGCCCCCGCCGGGCCGATCTTCAACGAGGACGGCCGGATCGGCGTGGCCTTCAACGGCGAGATTTACAACTACCGCGATCTGCGCCGCGAGCTGGAAGCGCTGGGCCACGTCTTCACCACCCGCACCGATACTGAAGTGATCGTGCATGGCTACGAGAGCTGGGGCGTGGATGTCGTGCACCGCCTGCGTGGGATGTTCGCCATCGCCCTGTGGGATTCCGGCGCGGCGCGCCTGCTGCTTTTCCGCGATCGGATGGGCGAGAAGCCTCTGTATTTCACCCGGCTTGGCGACGAGGTGATCTTCGCGTCGGAGGTCAAGGCTTTGCTGGTCCACCCCCGCCTGGACGCGCGAGTTAACACGGATATGCTGCCCCTCTTTCTGACGCTGGGTTACGTTCCGGCCCCGCAGACGATGTTTGCCGGGATCGAAAAACTGGGTCCCGGCGAGCTGGTGACGATCGACGCGCACGGGCTGGAGCGCCGGCGCTACTGGCAGCCGGTGATGGGGCCGCGCGGCCCCGTGCCCGCTTATCCGGAGGCGGTGCGCCAGGTGCGCGCCGCGCTGACCGCAGCGGTCGAATCGCGGCTGGTCAGCGACGTGCCGGTCGGGATGTTCCTCAGCGGCGGGGTGGATTCCTCGGCGGTGACGGCCCTGGCCCGCCGGGCGCTGCCCACCCGGCTCAGGACCTTCACGGTCGGGTTCGATATGCCGGCGGGCAGCGGCGGCGACCAGAAATTCAACGTAGACATGCGCTACGCGGCCGAGGTCGCCCGCCACCTGGACACCGATCACTACGCCATCGTTCTCAAGCAGACCGAGGCTCTGGTCGGTCTGTTTGTGCGCTTCATCTACCAGATGGACGAGCCGGTCACCCAGCAGGGCATCACCCAGACCGCGTTCGTCGCGGCCCTGGCCCGCGCCAGCGGGGTGCCCGTCCTGCTGACCGGGGACGCGGCCGACGAGCTGTTCGAGGGTTACGACCATTACCGCGCCGACGCCCTGATCCAGCGCTACCAGCGCATCCCGGCCCTGCTGCGCCGTTCGGTGCTCGATCCGCTGCTGGAACGCGCCCCGGCCCGGCTGGAGGGCCTGCGCAAGCTGTCGCGCAAGTCCCAGGTGAGCGATCCGGTGCGGCGTTACCTGGAGTGGATGCGCATGGTCGCCCCGGAGCGCCTGCCGGGCCTGCTGGCCGATGGCGGCCGGGCGGCCGGAGCGGACGCGGCCCTGAGCGGCGTGCTTGGCCCGCTGCTGGCCGGGCCGGACACGAGGCACTTCGCCGACCGGATCGCCTTCACCAGCCTCAACCTGTGGATCGCCGAGGACAGCAACATGCGCGTGGACAAGATGAGCATGCTGAACTCGGTCGAATCGCGCGCGCCGTTTCTGGATCACGACCTGGTCGCGCTGGCCCTGCGCCTGCCGCTGGCCTACAAGCTGCGCGACGGGGACTTCAAGCGCGTGCTGAAGGACGCGGTGCGCGACCTGCTGCCGCCGCAGGTCTTCCGGCGGCCCAAGTGGGGTTTTTCGCCGCCTTCCTCGGAATGGCTGCGCACGGTCTTTCGCCCGCTGCTGGATACGGTTCTGTCCCGTGAGCACGTGGCGGCGGTCGGCCTGTTCCAGCCGGCGGCGGTCGCCCGTCTGGTGGACGATCACCTCAGCAAGCGGCGCTACGACCTGTGGTCGGTGATGAGCCTGTTCGTCTTCCACCTGTGGCATGCCATGTACATCGAGCGCTCCCTGGTCCCGGCCGCGCTGTCGCCTGCCGACCTGATCGGTCAGAGCACGATCCTGCACATGGAAAGATAGGGAACCGCCTGCGGGCATGGAAAAACACCTCACCGCAGAGGACGCAGAGCACGCGGAGGGAAAAACGGGGCAAAACGAGAAAAGCCACCCGGAGGGTACTGCTCGATACTCATTCGTCGCGGAAAACTGGATTAGGACTTTCGCAGTTGAGTTCGGGAACACGGGGCTTAAGCCCCTTGGTCAAGCACAAATTGGGTTCAACTGCGTAACTTCTATGGATGTCGGAATGGATGGGAAGAGTCCGCCACAGCTTTTTTCAGGAACGGGAGCCGCAGGGCTTATCCGTTGACCTCTCCATCCCTCATGCTTTTCCTCCGCGTCCTCCGCGGTGAGAGGCCTTTTGGCCGTTAGGGCTGGGCCTGCTGGCGGGCGCGGCGGCGCATGACCGGCCAGGTGATGGCGATGGTCAGCCCGACCGAGAGGGCATAGATCAGGTTGATGGCCCACGCGCCGCCCAGGGCGGCGAAGTTGTCGGCCAGCCACAGCGGCGGCAGGACGGCGAGGCCGTGCCCCAGCCGGTTGAGCGCATCCGCGCCGATCATCGCCTCGAACGGCTGCTGGATCAGCCACAGGGCGGGCAGGGCGCTCAGCGCCAGGGCGGCCACCTTGGCGGCCAGGATCGGGCGCATCAGGCGCAGCGACCGGTACAGCGGCCCGAACATCCCGCCCACGCCGGTGATCACGGCATAGATGCACAGCACCCGGATCAGCGGGATGACCGGGGTGTATTCCTCGCCGATGATCGGCACGGCGATCGGCGCCAGCAGCGCGAATGCCCCGAAGATCGCCAGCGCGCCGGGGATGACGACCAGCACCACCTTGCGCATGTTGACTTCGAGCTGGGCGTATTCGCCCCGGCCGACGTTGGCCGGGATATGCGCGGCCAGGTTGGTCAGGATGCCGGTGAAGATGACGGCGGGCTTGCCCAGGGCGCTGAGGGCCAGCTTCAGGAAGCCAACCGCCGCCGGGCCGTGGGCCATGCCCACCAGTTGCTGGGGCAGCAGGATGAACAGGTTCGCCAGGTTTTTGTCGATGGCCAGCGCGAAGCCGAAGCGCCAGTAGGGACGGGGGGAGTTGGTCCGCGCGGCGGTCAGGATCTCCCGAATCGAGGGGAGTTCTTCGCGCCGGCGGCGCTGGATGTCGCGGTAGGCCCACACGCTCGCGGCCGCCTTGATCAGTGCCGAGCCCAGGTAGGCCACCACCAGCCCGGCCGCGCCCGTCTGGGTGATGACCACCCCGACGATCAGCAGCGCGTCGATCACCACCCCGCCGTTTTCCAGGAGGGTATAGGCCTGCATCGAGCGCCGGCTCTGCAGCACCAGCAGCATCAGGCTGTAGATGGGCAGCGGGAACAGAATCAGGGTGTAGACGGCCATTAGCTCGCCCACGCTGCGGTTGGCATAGGAGGCTTCGGCGAAAGCCGGCCCGCCGAGGAAGGCGATCGTACTGGCGATGACGGCGAAACCCAGCGTGACCTGGACATAGAAGCCCATCAGGTTGCAGGTCAGTTCGCGATTCCCGGCGCTGAGCGATTCGGACAGGCGGGTCAGGGTGCTCTGGTCGACGCCGGTCAGGTTGAAGAACAGCAGCAGGCCGAACATGGTCATCATCGTCGACCACAGGCCGTACTGATCCTTGCCCAGCCCGCGCAGGAGCAGGATGCCCGCGCCGACGCTGATCACGGTCAGGACCATCTTGCCGGCCTGGAGCGTAATCGTATCCCGCACGAACTTGATGCTCAGGATACGCTGGATTTGCTGCCTGACTCGCTGAATCATGCCCGCTCCCCTGTGGCGCGCCATCCGAGGCCGGAATTGTACCCCAGCACGGGCTAAAGCAAACCCCAGGGGAAGCCTGTCAGCGTTCAGCACTCAGCCATCGGCGGGCAGGCAAAGACAAAAGGCGCCTGAAGCAGCGAAGTTGCGCGCCCCCCGTTTTCTCTGGTCACTGGCCTCGTGGACTCTGGCCTCGACGCTTGCCGGCATGACCAACGATGCATGCCGGACCGGGGCAAACCTGTCTACAATGGGTACAAGTCAGGCGGTGATTGGAAGCCTGCAAGGCTGGAATGCAGCGAGTGTTGAGGGGATGAGTGCCGTGCAAGTCGATTACGTGCTGGAATACGATGTGCTGTCGATGGCGCGCGAGCACCGGCTGTATCTGCTGGCGCGGATCAAGGCCGGGCCGCTGCCGGAGGACTCCGGCCGCCGCCGGCTGAACCTGAGCGTGGTGCTGGATCGCAGCAGCTCGATGATCGGGGACAAGCTGGCCTACGTCAAGCAGGCCGCCCAGTTCCTGGTCCAGCACCTGGGTGTGGATGACCGCTTCAGCCTGGTCACCTATAACGAAGGCGTCGAGGTCAACGTCACGCCGACGCCGGTTGTCCATAAGGATGCCCTGAACCTCCAGATCGAGTCAATCCGGGCGGCGGGCACGACCAACCTCAGCGGCGGCTGGCTGCAGGGCGTGAGTCTGGTCGGCGAGAACGCCGCGCCCAACCAGGTCAACCGCGTCCTGCTCCTGACGGACGGTCTCGCCAACCAGGGCGTGACCGATCCCGACCGGCTGGCGAGCATGGCCCGCCAGAAGCGCGACGAAGGCGTCACGACGACCACGATGGGCGTCGGGATGGACTTCAACGAGGACCTGCTGACCCGCATCGCCGCCGAGGGCGACGGCGCGTTCTACTTCATCGACAGCCCCGATCAGACGCCGCACATCTTCTCCGAGGAGCTGGCCGGGCTGCTGAGCGTGGTCGGGCAGAACCTGACCGTCGCGCTCGCGCTGACCCCGGCCGTGCGCAGCGTGCGCCAGCTCAACGCCTATCCGGCCGAGGTCAACGAGGAGGGGCGGGCGATCACCTTCCGCCTGGGCGACCTGTACGCCGACGAGCTGAAGGCCCTGGTGCTGGAGCTGGACATCCCGGCCCTGAACAAGCCGGGCGCGATCGAGGTCGCTACCCTGCGCTTCGACTACGACGAGCTGGGCGACGGGCGGGCCGTCCACCACACCCTGAGCCTGCCGGTCACGCTCAACACCGTCCGGGACGACCAGTACCAGCCGCCCGCTTCCGACCCGGACGTGCTCAAGTCGGCCCTGCTGCTGCGCGCGGCGCGCGCCCGCGAGGAGGCCGTGCGCCAGGCCGACGCGGGCGAGTTCGACGGCGCGTCCCAGGCGCTGGCCAGCGTCGCCGACGAGATCAACCGGCACGCCCTGGCCGACGCCGAATTGCAGAGCCAGCATGACATGCTGCGCGAGGAAGCGATGGACATGGAGTTGGGCGCGCAGCGCTACGACTCCTTCACGCGCAAGGCCAGCACGGCCAAGTCCTTCCACATGTCGCGCGGGGAGCGCATGGACGAAACGGCCGCCCTGCACATGCGGCTGAAGTCGTCCCGCCCGGCCATCGAGCGCGGCGGCCCGCCGCCCACGCTCCTGCTCTACAAGGGCGAGCGGCTCGATTTGAGCGCGGTCAACGAGGTGCGGATCGGCCGCGCCTCGGACAATGCCCTCGTGATCGGCCAGGATCGCGTTTCGGCCCACCACGCCCGGATCGTGCGCGAAGGCAGCGCCCTGATCCTGGAAGACCTCAACAGCACCAACGGCACCTACGCCAACGGCGGGCGCATCCCGACCGGCGGGCGCTTCCGCCTGAGCGCCGGGGACATCGTGACGATCGGCACCTGGCTGCTGATGTTCCGGAGCAGTGAATGATACGGTTCGTGGTGGGTGGTTGGTGGTGATTGGTCAGGCGTAGCGGCGCGATGCATCGCGACGTGGGGACTCGGACGGCCAATGTCCCCTGGTGGGCGTGCCGGGCGTGGATCGGGCGATTGACGCGCGGCAGGCTCAAAGCCTGCCGCTGGGGAAATAAGCCCACTCAAGGGGCTAAAAGCCGAATCCGTGCGTTTCCAGCCCCTTTAGCGGGCTTCTCTTTCGCCCAGCGGGATGCTTGGAGCATCCCGCGCACGGATGGCCGATGGCCCGAAGGCGTTTCTGTAGCGCCGCATTGCGGTCCGGCGCGGGGCGCTGCTTTCGCCTGTTGCCCACGAAATAGAGTCCTCCTTTGGCGCGCCACGCGCGTGCCTGTCCCTCGCTGATGACCTTAGTACCACTCCAGAAGTGATATTTTCCCGCATTTTGGATGTATGATGATTTAAGGTGAGTAAGGAGATTAAATTTATGATAAATACCCCCGTCCGGAAGGTTATTGTCAGGAGTCTGCACAATGGTGAACTTCAGCAGAGGGGGAACCACGGACGACCAGCTTGGCCCCCAACCCAGGCCACAGCGGGTCCAGGTGAGCCGGATCGTCGCGCTCATCAACAACCTGACCGAGGCGATGTACGCCACCGGGGACGACGCGGAAGCTGCTTACCGGGCCGCATTGGAAGAACTGCGCGCCCAGGCTGACGAAGCGGCGATCGCGTTGGCCCGGCTGGAGTCTGACTGCGATCGGCGCACCTATCCCCGGCGCTGGGCGTTGATCTATGCCGCGACCCAATTGGAACATGAGGCCGTACTGCCGTTTTTGCGGCAGGTCGTGTTGACGCCCATTCCGCCCGAAAGGTCCAGTAACCCCCATTCGTTTTCCACGGTCAAAGAAGAAACGGTGCTGCGTACGACAGCCGTTGAAGGCGTCGGGACGTTGGCTGCGCGCGGCAACGAGCGCGCCCGCGAGTCCCTTTTTGAGTTTCTGTCGATCGAGTCGATTTCCATCCGGCGGGCCTGCGTCCAGAGCCTGTTGGCTATCGATCCGGGGTTGCGCGACCGGATCGCGGAATATCTGCCGCGCGACTTCCGCTACCTTCTGGATATCCGCCCGGTGGCGGTGACGGATGTCCCCCAGATCAAGGACCCCCGCCAGCATCTCCGCGACCCGCGCCTGCCCGAAAAGCCCACCCCGCCCGATCCTGAGCGCGGTGAAGGTCGAACCGATCAACGCGGTCCCAGGACCGGAGGCTAAGCATGTCGACCTGCACTGTTCCTTCCCATGACAATGCCACGAGCGGCGATAACCTCTACGGGCCGCGCGCGTGCTGGCAAGAGCTGGTCAACTGGGCCTGGGCCGCGTTCGGTTTCCAGAATCAGTACTGGGACGACGGCTTCGGCTACGAGGACGCCTGCAATCGTGACCTGCCTGTCAACCGCACGATGAGCGCCATCTGGCTGCTGTGCTACTCCGCGGAGGACTATAACAACGACGAGTACAGCAACAACTGCTTGCACTGGGCGCGCCGCTACTGCTGGAACCAGATCGACAGCCTGAAAGCGTTCTGCGGGGATGGCTCGGCCGTCGCCAGCGCCAGCGGCTCCAACGTCAACCTTTACCTGGGCTACTGGTACGATCAGGATGTCTCGGTGCGTGCCTCGACTCTACTTCATGAGGCTCGCCACCTGGGCGGCAAATCCCACAACGCCAACTTCCCGTCCGGATCAGCGTTCGGATCGGGCGGCGGCGCGGATTCCTCGTGGGGCTATGAAGGAGCCTGGATGTACGAGGTGCTGTACCTGTGGTGGTTCTATGCCGATGGGCGGCGCTCCACCACGGCCCTCAAGCAGCGCGCCCGCCAGGAGGCCAACCTGTACATCGACAACGCCTTCGCCACCCATCCCGGCTTCAACATCGCCTGATCGGGTTGGCTGGAGCACGGAACTGAGATCGCGGTGGATGGGGCATGTCCCATCCACCGTTTTTTCGGCGACGCGATGCCAATCCACATGGCGGCCAATCGGCCGGCTGACCTCGCCGGACGAGGCCGATGCGAAGCATCGACGTGACCCATCCCTACCCCTACTCCCACACCGCGAGTGTAGGGGGGAGGGGGCGAATTGAGTGTTGGACGCGCGGCAGGCTCAAAGCCTGCCGCTGGGGAAATAAGCCCACTCAAGGGGCTAAAAGCCGAATCCGTGCGTTTCCAGCCCCTTTAGCGGGCTTCCTTCTCGCCCAGCGGGATGCTTGGAGCATCCCGCGCTCGGACGGCCGATATCCCTTGATGGGCGTGTCCGGCCTAATCGGCCGCCTGACCTTGCCGGACGGGTCACTGACCCGCCCCTCCCATCTCCCCCCACAATACGCTACAATAACCCCCTGCATCCGAACATCCGACCTACGGATTGATCTGCCATGCCCGAATCCCCCATCCTGACCGGCCTGAACGACGCCCAGCGGCGCGCGGTCGCTGCCGGGACCGGCCCCTACCTGATCCTGGCCGGGCCTGGCTCCGGCAAGACGCGCGTCCTCACCCACCGCATCGCCTACCTGAGCGAGGAGATGGGCGTCCCGGCCTACCGCATCATGGCCGTGACCTTCACCAACAAGGCCGCCCGCGAGATGCAGCACCGCGCCCAGCTCCTCCTCAGCCGGAGCGAGAGTCCCGCCGCGCACAGCGGCCTGCTGATCGGCACCTTCCACTCGATCTGCGCCCGCTTCCTGCGCATCGAGCATGCCCACACGCCCTATACCCAGGACTACCTGATCTACGACACCCGCGACCAGCTCGCCGCGGTCAAGAAGGCCGCGCTCGACGCGGGGGTGGACATCAAGCGCTTCACGCCGCGCAGCCTGCTCAACGCCATCTCCGACCAGAAGAACGAGCTGCGCACCCCGGAGGTCTACGCCGACCGGGTCGATACCTACTTCGACGAGATCGCCAGCCGGGTCTACGCCCGCTACCAGGTCATCCTGCGCGACAGCAACGCGATGGACTTCGACGACCTGCTGATGCAGACCGTGATCCTCTTCCAGCGCTACCCGGAAGTCGCGGAGAAGTACCAGACCCGCCTGGAGCACGTCCTGGTGGACGAATTCCAGGACACCAACTTCGCCCAGTACAAGCTGGTCCAGGCGTTGGCCGCGCCGCAGAACAACCTCTTCGCGGTGGGCGACCCCGACCAGAGCATCTACGCCTTCCGGGGCGCGGACTACCGCAACGTGCTGCGCTTCGAGCGCGACTATCCCGATCACACCAAGGTGCTGCTGGAGCAGAATTACCGCTCCACCCAGCACATCCTGGACGCGGCGATGGCGATCATCGACCGCAACCCCAACCGCACCCCCAAGCGCCTGTTCACCGACCGGGGCGCGGGCGAGAAGATCGGACTCTACGAGGCCTACGACGAAAACGACGAGGCCGGGCACATCGTGGAGACGATCGTCACCCTCAACGAGCGCGCCGAGTTCAACCCCGGCGAGTGCGCGGTGATGTACCGCACCAACGCCCAGTCGCGCGCCCTGGAAGGCGCCTTCCAGCGGGCGGGCATCCCCTACCGCCTGGTTGGGGCGACCGCCTTCTACGAGCGGGCGGAGATCAAGGACCTGCTGGCCTACCTGCGCCTGATCCTCAACCCCAATGACGTGATCAGCCTGGAGCGGATCATCAACACCCCGGCGCGCGGAATCGGCACCAAGACGGTCGAGACCCTGACCGAATGGGCCGTGTCGCTGGGCGTCAGCCCCGGCGTGGCGCTGCTCAGCCTGCTGACCGGGGCCGAGGCGCCCTTCACGCCGCGCGCCCGCAAGCAGCTCGAATCGTTCGCCGGGTCGCTGGCCGCCTGGCAGACCCTGGCCGTCCAGAAGAAGACGCCGCTGGAAATCCTGGACGCCGTGATCGACGACATCGGCTACGCCAGCTACCTCAACACCGGCGGGCGCGAGGACGTCGACCGCTGGGAGAACGTGATGGAACTGCGCGCCGGGGCGGCCGAATTCGAGGGGCAGGACCTCGCCACCTACCTGACCGAAGTCTCGCTCGTCTCCGACGTGGACACCCGCGACGACGACGTGGACGCCCCCTCGCTGATGACCCTGCACAGCGCCAAGGGGCTGGAATTCCCCGTGGTCTTCATCTGCGGGATCGCCGAGGGCACGCTGCCCCACATGCGCAGCCTGGAAGCCGAACTGGCCGGCGACGCCGAGGCCCTGCCGGAGGAGCGCCGCCTGATGTACGTCGGCCTGACCCGGGCCAAGGATCGCCTGTACCTGTCGTATGCCTTCCGCGGCTCGCGCTTTGGCGACTACGAGCCGAACCTGCCCAGCCGCTTCCTGAGCGACCTGCCGCGCGGGGCGCTGGCCGGGCAGTCCAGCGAGACGGTCTCCCAGGCCTACCAGGGCAGCTACCGGCGCATGACCGCCTGGGCGGATGACCTGCCGACCGTCACCGGGCGCAGCCGGGAGGGTGGGAGCAGCGGCGGCGGGCGCGGTGGAGCCGTCCCAGCCCAGCGCTTCCGGCCGGGGATGGGCGTGATTCACCCGGTCTTCGGGGAAGGCGTGGTGATCTCCTCGCGGGTCTACAGTGATTCGGAGGAGGTCGAGGTCCAGTTCACGACCAGCGGCCGCAAGCGCATCGACGGCAATTTCCTGGAGCCGAGCGGACAATGAGAAAAGCGGCTGTTGGCTCTTAGCTTTTGGCTTCTAGCTAAAAGCCAAGAGCCAAGAGCCAACAGCGCCTTTTACCACCAACCACCAACCAATCACCAGAAACCACCCACCATGAACCTTCTACGCCGCTTTCCCCCCTATCTGTGGCTCGCCAACCGCTACCGCGAGGCGCGCCGCCTGTTCATCTACCCGGAGACGGCCCGCGTCGGCGAGACCGACTACGAAGCCTACTGGGATGCCAAGCTGGGCCGCAACAAGGCCGGCCTGTCCTCCTACCGGCTGGCGCGGGCGCAGGCCCTGGCGCGCCTGGTCGCGCCGGGCAGCCGCGTGCTGGAGCTGGGCGTCGGCGACGGCGGGATGCTCAAGTACCTGGTCGAACAGCGCCAGGTCGACGGCTACGGGCTGGACATCTCCACCAAGGCGGTTGAGTTCTGCCGCGGCATCGGCCTCAAGGTCGACCTGGCGGACGCCAACCAGCCGCTCGGCGCGGGGGTGGCCGAGCATTACGACGCGATCGTGCTGTGCGAGGTGATCGAGCACCTGCCCGACCCGGAAGCGGTCCTCGACCGCCTGCGCGGGCGGGCTGACCGCCTGATCATCAGCATCCCCAACACGGGCTACGTCGATCACCGCCTGCGCCTGCTGCTGGGGCGCTTCCCGCTGCAGTGGGTGATCACCCCCGGCGAGCACCTGCGTTTCTGGACGGTCAGGGACTTCCGCTGGTGGGCGGGGCAGATGGGCTTCCGGCTGGTGGCGGCGGAGGCCTATACCGGCTGGCCGGGGCTGCGCCGGGTCTGGCCCAACCTGTTCGGCCAGGGGATGATCTACGCGTTGGAGGATGCG
>JARKOQ010000146.1 GCA_029976005.1 Aggregatilineales bacterium
CGGCCGCCTCAAGCTGATCGCGCTCACCCACGGCGATTTCGATCACAGCGGGAATGCCGCCTACCTGCGCGAGAAATACGGCGCGCCGATCGCCATGCACCCCGACGACGCGGGGATCGTCGAGCGCGGCGACATGACCTGGAACCGCAAGAAGCCCAACGTGATCGTCCGGGCGCTGTTCGCGCTGCTGTTCCGGCTGGAGAAAGCGGACCGGTTCCAGCCCGATCTCTCCCTGGTGGAGGGCGACGACCTCGGCGCGTACGGCCTGGACGCCCGGATCGTCGAACTGCCGGGGCACTCGAAAGGGTCGATCGCCATCCTGACCGCGGAGGGCGACCTCTTTTGCGGGGACATGCTGGCCAATACCACCCGGCCGGAAGTCTGGTCGATCATCGACGACAAACAGGCTTCCCAGGCCAGCCTCGCAAAACTGAAAGGGCTGCCGGTGAAGACCGTCTATCCGGGGCATGGCCAACCCTTCGCGCTGGCCGATTTGCAGGCGTAATCCCGGCCCAACGCCGGGCGATTCCGCCTTTGGCTGACCGCCGATCGCTAAATGCAGCTTTCCCAAGGAGACTTCTCGATGCAACATCCAACGGCTTCGTCCGGCGGCGACCCGACCTGGTTCATCCACGACCGGTTCGGCCTGTTCATCCACTGGGGCATCTACAGCGCCGCCGCGCGCCACGAGTGGGTCAAGAACCTGGAAAAGATCAACGACGCCGATTACCAGGCGTACTTCGACCACTTCGATCCCGACCTGTACGACCCGGCCGCCTGGGCCAGGGAAGCCAGAGCCGCCGGGATGAAGTATTTCGTGGTCACCACCAAACACCACGACGGCTTCTGCCTGTGGGATTCCGACCTGACCGATTACAAAGCGCCCAATACCCCGGCCGGGCGCGACCTGCTCCACCCGCTGGTGGACGCCTTCCGGGCGGAGGGCCTCAAGGTCGGCTTCTACCACTCGCTGCTGGACTGGCACCATCCCGACTTCCCGGTGGACGGGCTGCACCCCATGCGCGACGACCTGGCCTTCCGCGCGGCGGCGCAGGGGCGCGACATGGCCCGCTACCGCGAGTATCTCTTCGGCCAGACGCGCGAGCTGCTGACCCGCTTCGGCAAGATCGACATCATGTGGTTCGACTTCTCCTACAGCGAGCTGGACTGGGGCTGGTCCAGGGGCCGGGGCAAGGCCGACTGGCACTCCGAGGAACTGATGGCGATGGTCCGTGAGTTGCAGCCGGGCATCCTGCTCAACGACCGGCTGGAGATCGGCGGCGACATCGTCACCCCGGAGCAGTACCAGCCCCACGGCTGGATGGAAATCAACGGGCAGCGCGTCACCTGGGAAGCCTGCCAGACCCTCAACGGAAGCTGGGGCTACCACCGCGATAACCTGGACTGGAAACCGGCCGGGATGCTGGTTCAGATGCTGATCGACTCGGTCTCCAAGGGCGGCAACTTCCTGCTCAATGTAGGGCCGAACGGGCGCGGCGAGTTCGAGCCGCGCGCCCTGGAGCGGCTGCGCCAGATCGGGGCATGGATGCGCCTGCACGACCGGTCGATCACCGGCTGCACGGCCAGCGACTTCACCCCGCCCCCGGACGGCCGCTATACCCAGAACGGCAAGCGCCTGTACCTGCACCTCTTCGCGTGGCCCTTCCGCCACGTCCACCTGGACGGGCTGGCCGGGCGGGTGGCATACGCCCAGCTCCTCAGCGACGGCTCGGAGATCAAACGGATCGAGCTGGACCCCAACGCCAAAGCCTCGACCATCCACATGACCGGCAAACCCGGCACGCTGACCCTGGAGCTGCCCGTCCAGCGCCCGGACGTGCTGGTGCCGGTGATCGAGCTGTTCCTGAAATAGCGTCCTCACTGCGGCCAGGGGCGGTTCGTCCTGCCCCTGGCAGAATTTATAGTTTCTTTGCCCTGCCTGCGCCGCGAATATGCTACGCTGTTCACGTAATCCCACCCATTCATTGCTCACTCGCTTGAGCAGGAGAGTTTTCGGTATGAACCTGAAGGCCCGGTTTGCACTCTTACCGGCCATTGTGGGCACGCTTTTGCTGGCCGCGCTGCCCGCGCTGGCAGCGACAGCCGTCTTCACCGGCACGCTCAATTTTGCCGCCAATCCGTATGCCGACCACCCAGTCTGGATCGCGGCCGGGACTGCCGTCGATGCCACGCTGGACTGCGACGCGAGCTTCGCTCTCGATCCGCTCCTGGCTGTCTACGGGCCGGACGGCAGCCTGTTGGACTTTAGCGATGACGGCGCGGATGCCTGCGATGGCGTGGGCAGCTACCTGGAATTCGTCGCCGCGACCAGCGGTTACTACACCTTCCGCGCCAGCAGTTGGGATTATGCCCTTGTTGGCGAGGATACAGGTTCTGGCAGCGGCGGTTACACGCTGACCGTCAACGGCGCGGGCCAGCCGCCGGCCGGCGGAAGCTACATCCCGCCCGACCACCGCATCAACCTCGATCAGGCCGCCCCGGTGGTGGTCTACTGCCAGTCCTACGGCATCGACATCTACGCCCGCAACGCGGACAACCGGTTTTTGCTGGCGTTGCAGGTGCTCAGGGGCGCGTACGAGTCGCTGGGCACGCCAACGGAAAACACCCTGCTTGGCAGCAATGCCGATGGCAGCGTGCGCCTGTTCCTGCTCTCGACCGGGGAGTTCCAGGTCAATGCCATCCGTGGCAACGAGGAATACGTGATGATCTGGACGGGCTGCCCGGCGGGGGCGCTGGACATCTCGGTCTACGACCGCACGACCGGCGCGCTGCTGGCTCAGGGCAACTTCCCGCAGGGGATGGCCGGGGCAATGGGGACTCCCCCCGCCATTCCGCCGCTGATGCCGGGTGAACTCGGCGCGGGGGCTGGGACTTGATGCTCGCACGTTGCACATACAGTCCTTAGAATCACGAACGGGGATGGGCCTGGCCCATCCCCGTTTTGTCTGGAATGATCCAGTCAATACGCCGCGCAGTCACACTGCGCCGCGCAACTCCGCCGCCAGCGCGCCGACCGCCTGCGGCCCGGCCTGGGCTGCTTTGACCAGGGCGCTGCCCACGATAAAGCCATCCAGCAGGCCGGATACCTGGCGGACGTGCTCCGGGCGGCTGATGCCGAAGCCGAGCACCAGCGGCCGGTCGGTTTCGGCCCGCACGCGCCCGATGAACTCGACCAGGTCGGGGGGCAGCTCGCTGCGCGCGCCGGTCACGCCCGTGACCGAGACCATGTAGATGAAGCCCGTCGCCTGCCGCCCCACGATCCGGATGCGCTCCGGGCTGCTGGTGGGGGCCAGGAAAAAGACCAGGGCCAGCCCGGCGGCGGCGCAGGCGGCGGCGAAGAGACCCGCCTCCTCCGGGGGCAGGTCGGGCACGATCAGGCCGTCCGCCCCGGCCGCCTGGGCGTCGCTCACGAAGCGCTCCGGCCCGTAGGCCAGCAGCGGGTTGAGGTAGCTCATCAGCAGCATCGGCTGGGTCACGCCGCGCGCGCGGAGGCTCCGCACCGCCTCCAGGCAGCGCCGGACGGTCGTGCCCTGCTCCAGCGCGACCTGGGTCGCGGCCTGGATGGTCGGGCCGTCGGCCAGCGGATCGCTGAAGGGCACGCCGATCTCGAAGCCGTCCGCCCCGGCGTCGGCCAGCGCCAGGATGGCCGCCAGCGACGACTCGTAATCCGGATAGCCGATCGGGAAATAGGGCAGGAAAGCGGCCCGCCCGGCGGCTTTGGCCGCGGCGAACATGGCCGCAATGGCGGGCAGGCCCTGAGCGGCGGGGGACGGGGACTCACTCGGCGAGGTTTCATTCGGTGAGGTCATGGGGCACATCCATTTCTGGGCGAGAACCACACGGTCCGATTATAACCGCCCGTGGGCCGGGGAAAAAACAGCGGTCAGCCATCAGCCAGGGCCAAGACCGCCGATCGCTGCCTGCCAGGGAATTTTTCTCCGCTCTGCTTTTCTCCACGCTTTTCCTTGGCGTTCTTGGCGTTTTGGCGGTTGGCTTTGGTTTTGTGCCAGTTGCTTCGCCGCCGCGCCTTTTTGTTCAAAGCCCCGCTCCGGGCTAGACTCGTCCGTACCGGGACGGCCAATCCTCCCGGCAAGGAGTCCGACATGGCTTCACGACGACCGACGATGCGGCCGCTGGCCGTCTGGATCACCGTGATCGTGATCGCGGCGGGGCTGGCTCCCGCCCTGGCCCAGGGCGGCGGTGAGGTTACCCCGACCGGGGGCGAGCCGCTCGACCTGCTGCTGCTTCCCCAGGAAGGCGTGCTGGCCTTCTACGACACGCCCACCCTGGCCGCCCAGACCGGCAAGCCGGTCGACCTGGGCGACTTCGACGGCGACGGCTGCGGCGATATGGTCGCCACCGGCCAGAACGCCTCGCACAACGTGGGCGGGGTCTGGCGGCGCGGCAACGGGCATGTGCGCCTGATCTTCGACCTGTGTCCCCCCGATGGCGGCCCGATCGAGGGCCGGATCGCCCTGGAAGACGATCCCCCGACCTACACCCAGCGCATCCTGACGATCTACGGCGAACGGGCGGGAGACATGGCCGGGACGGAGACGCACGCCGACGATTTCAACGCCGATGGCACCATGGACGTGCTGTTTGGCGCGCAGAACCACGACGGCCCCGGCCAGGTGCGCGTCAACGCCGGAGCGGCCTACGTGCTTTTCGGCGGCCCCGATCTGGCCGATGCGGACGACATCGACCTGGCCGCGCCGCCGGGCAACGTGCTGCGTATCCTGGGCGACAACGACGAGGATCGCCTGGGCATCTGGGTCGAGGGCGGCGACTTCGACGGGGACGGCTTCCCCGACCTGCTGATTGGGGCCAACCAGGCCGACGGGCTGGATAACGCCCGGATCAACGCCGGAGAAGCCTGGATCATCTACGGCGCGGCGGACATGATCGCCGAATATGGCCCGGAGATCGACCTGCGCACGCCTCCCGCCAGCGCCACCCGCCTGATCGGGGCCGATTACGACGACCTGTTCGGCTCCACCGTGACCGGCGGCGACCTGGACGGCGACGGCATCGACGACGCGATCGTCAGCGCGGCGCTGTGGCGCGGCTCGGCGGGGGTAGGCGGGCTGTCCTTCGGCGGCGGGGACGGCCCCGGCAACGCCCGCTACAACGCCGGAGAGACTTTCGTGATCTTCGGCGGGCCGGACCTGCGCGGCCAGACGCTGGACATGGCGGCCCTGATCGACGAGACCGGCGCGCCGCGCGACTCACGCCTCACGGCCCTGTACGGGGTTGATCCCAACGACCTGCTGGGCGAGGAAATCGCGGTCGGCGATATCAACGGCGACGGCCAGAACGACCTGGTGCTCGGCTCGCTGGTCACGGATGGGCCGGGCAATCGCCTGGAAGAAGCGGGCGAGGCCTGGATCATCTATACCGATCGCTTCTTCCGGGGCCGGATGTTCGACCTGGCCCGGCCGCCGCGCGGCGCGGTGGTGATCTACCCCGACCAGCCCTTCAGCAAGGGCGGCGATACCGTGCGCGTGGCCGACCTCGACCGGGACGGCTACGGGGATGTGTTGTACGGCGCGCCGGACTACGACCCGACTGGCTACGATGGGATCGAACGGCGCAACGCCGGGCTGCTGGCCGTGATCTACGGCCGGGCGGAGCCGCTGCCCTCCACCAACGGCGTGATCACCCTACCATCCGAAGCGCCGGACGGGCTGCGCGTCCAGTACATCATCGGGGCCGACCAGAACGACATGCTGGCCTATTCCATGGCCGCCGCCGACCTGAACGGGGATGGCTTCCCGGAAATCGCGCCCAACGGGATGGGCGGCGACGGCGCTTACAACACCCAGGTCAACGCCGGGGACATCTACGTGATCGACGGGGCGACCTTCGTCGGGCCGGTGCATGACTACGCCGCGGGCATGGGCGCGCCGCTGACCCCCGCCGCGCCCACACCCACTGTGGAGCCGACACCGGCGATCGTCTTCGAGATCGATACCCGCCAGCCGGGCGACGCGGACGCCGGGCGCGGGCTGTACCGCGAGGCGTGCGCGGGCTGCCACGGGCTGGCCGCCGACGGCGAGGGGGTGGGCGTGCCGCTGGTGGGGACAACCTGGATCAGGGCCATCCCCGACGAAGACCTGCTGATCTTCCTGCGGGTGGGGCGCACGTCCGACGACCCGGACAACGTGACGGGCGTGGCGATGCCCGCCTACGGCGGCCGCGCCGACTGGGGCGACCGCGAGCTGTGGGACATCATTGCCTACCTGCGCTACCTGAACGCGCAAGCGCCGTGAACGGCAATGTTGAATTTTGAATGCTGAATGGTGAATTGAAAGGCGAATGCGGGGCGGATCACGGATCGCGCCCCGCTATTCTTACGGCTATACCCCAGCCTCAGCCTTCGAGAAGCTGCCCGGCCTGGGGGACGCTGGTTTCCCCTTCCACGTCGAGCGCGATCGGGAGGGGCGAAGCGGTCAGGAGATCGGGGCCGTCCATGCAGTGGAAGTGCAGGTGCGGGCCGGAGCTGTTGCCGGAATTGCCCAGCCGGCCCACGATCTGCCCGGCTTCCAGCGCCTGCCCAACCTGCACCTGGACGGAGCCTTGCTGGAGGTGGGCCAGCACCGACCAGACACCGCCCGCGTGCGCGATCACGACGTAATTGCCCAGGGCGAGGGTGAGGTCCGCCAGGAACGTCTCCGGCGCGGGTAGCTGCCCGATGGCGACCAGGTCGGGCCGGTCGTCCGCCGCGCGGACGACCGTGCCGTCCGCCGGGGCGACGACCTCGCGCCCGAAGCCTGCGAAGTCCTGAGCACGCAGGGCCTCGCTGGGCGGCGCGGCAAAGACGCTCCACCCCGGCCCGCCCAGGCCGATGAAATCCCAGCCGAACTGCTGGGAGAAGATGCGCCCCGCCAGGCGATGCACCTCCCCGATCCGGTGGCCGCCGACCACCAGCACCGGCCCGGTCAGGGGCAGCCGGAAGGGGCCTGGCTGGACGTAGTGCTCGATCGCCGCCGTAAAGGGGACGCTGTCCGCGCCCGCGTGCAGGCACGCCTGGAACGTGCCGCCCTGCCAGTCCGGGGGCAGGCTGGCGGCGCTGGGGAAACGGCCCGCCGCCAGTTCCGCCTCGGAGGGCCAGTGCGTGCCGCCGACGATCGCGCGGCCGTCACCGTCCCTGATCTCCCAGGTCAGGCGCTCGACCGGGGCGGCCGGCCCGTCCTCCGCGCTGATCTGGAGATAGCAAAAGAACTCGCGCCCCCCGGTCGGGAGCGCGCTGGTGAACAGGCGCGGCGGGATCGCTTGCAGGTGCATGGTGGGTTCCTCCCCTCGTGAAGCAGGACGGGTCAGAAGAATCTCACCACAGAGCACACGGAGGGCACAGAGGGAAACCTATCTCTGGTCTTTCCTCTGTGGTCTCCGTGCCCTCTGTGGTGCAGGTTTCTTGTTTTGAGCCCCGACAACCGTCACGCCTCACGCGGTTGGCTGCTCAGTTCGCGCACCAGGGCGGCGGTATCCGGCGCTTTGACCAGCGCCTCCCCGACCAGGACGGCGTGCGCGCCCATCCGGCCCATCCGGGCGGCGTCCGCGCCGCTGAAGATGCCGCTTTCGGCCACGAGAGTGACCCCGGCAGGCACATTCGCCGCCAGGGTGGCGGTCGTCTCCAGGCTGACGGCGAAGGTCTTGAGGTCGCGGTTGTTGATGCCCAGCAGGCGCGGCCCGATCGCCAGGGCGCGCGCCAGTTCGGCCGCGTTGTGGACCTCGACCAGGGTGGCCATGCCCAGCGCCTCGACCAGCGCGTGCAGGGCGGCCAGGGTTTCGTCCGGCAGGGCGGCGGCGATCAGCAGGACCGCGTCCGCGCCCGCCGCGCGCGCCTCGTAGACCTGGTAGGCGTCCAGCACGAAATCCTTGCGCAAGATAGGGATATCGACCGCTGCCCGGACGGCGCGCAGGTCGTCCAGGCCACCCTGGAAGAAGCGCTCGTCGGTCAAGACGGAGATCGCGGCGGCTCCATGGGCCGCATACGTCCGGGCCAGGGCGGCCGGGTCGAACGGGTCGATCAGCACCCCGCGCGAGGGCGAGGCGTGCTTGACCTCGGCGATCAGGGCGACGGTCTCGCGGCGCAGGGCGGCGAGCATGTCCCGCGCGGGCGGTTGGGCGGCAGCCGCGTCCACAAGCGCGGCTTCGGGCAGCGCGGCCTTGCGCGCCGCGACCTCCGCCGCCGTGTTGGCCAGGATTTTGTCCAGGATGGTATCCGTGCGGACGAAGCGATCAGTCACGGGAGCCTCCTGGCGCGTGGGATGGATTCTCACCCCTATCCCGGCGCTGAAGTCCCTCTCCGCTTGCGGGGAGGGATTGAGCGTGGGGTTCGGCGGTGGCGCGCCGGGGACTCAAGTCCCCGGCTAGGGACACGAAGTCCGCTGAAGCGGACTCAAAGACCCGAAAAGCCAAGCCAGGAGCCTGCTTCAGCAGGCTTTTTTGATTGTGTAGCCGGGGACTTTGAGTCCTCGGCGGCGGAACGGCGCGCGACTCCATGGGCACGCGCCCAATGACCGGATCGATCTGTACAGGTGCATCAGCGGACTGTGAGGCCCGAATGTTTTTGAGTCCACTTCCAGTGGACCAGGTATCCCTGGCCCGCGACTCAAGCCGCGGGCGATCGGGCGGCCGCCATCCCAGAATCGCGCCGGTGACCTTGGCCTGACGCAGATTGAGTGGGTGCATACGCGCCCTCCTAACCCGCCAGCTTCTGGGTGTAGACGATGAACTCGTCCAGCTTGGCCAGGGCTGCGCCGCTATCGATCACCTCGCGCGCCAGGGCGATCCCCTCGCCCAGGTCATCCACCAGGCCGCCGGCCAGCAGGGCCGCGCCCGCGTTGAGCACGACCACGTCGCGCTTGGGGCCGTCGACCTCGCCGCTGAGCACGCCGCGCAGGACCAGGGCGTTGGTCGCGGCGTCGCCGCCCACCAGCTCGTGGATGTGCGCGCCCTGGAAGCCGTATTCCAGCGGGTCCAGCTCGTAGGTGGTCACCTTGCCGCCGGCGTAGTGGCTGACGTGGTTGGGGCCGGTGGTCACCAGCTCGTCGATCCCGCCGTAGCCGCTGACGATCATGGCCGACTTCGACCCCAGCGCGCCCAGCACGTGGGCCAGCAGGTCGGTGATGTCCGGCGTGAAAACGCCCATCAACTGGCGCTGCGCCCCGGCCGGGTTGGTCAGCGGGCCGAGGATGTTGAAGATGGTGCGCACACCCAGCTCGCGCCGGGCGGTGCTGACGTGCCGCATCGAGGGATGGAGCTTGACCGCGAACAGGAAGCCGATCCCGATCTCGTCCACACACTGCCCGACCTGCTCCGGCTGGAGGTCCAGGTTGACGCCCAGCGCGGCCAGCACGTCGGCGCTGCCGCACTTGCTGGTGGAGGCGCGGTTGCCGTGCTTGGCGACCGGGATGCCCGCCGCCGCCGCGACAAAGGCCACGGTGGTGCTGATGTTGAACGTGCCGGATTTGTCGCCCCCGGTGCCGCACGTGTCGAGCAGGTCGCGGCCGGCGCGGGTGGGGATGTGAGTGGCGTTGGCGCGCATGGCGCGGGCGCTGCCGGCGATCTCGTCGGCGGTTTCGCCCTTCATGCGCAGGCCCATCAGGTAGGCCCCGATCTGGGATTCGCTGGCCTGCCCGGCCATGATCTGGTTCATGACTGCTTCGGCCTCGTCCATCTGGAGGTGGCCGAACCGGCTGATGATTTCGATGGCGCGCTGGATATCAACTTGCATGGGGTTGCTCCTAAAGAAAAGTAGACAGTGGACAGTCATCAGTCGTCAGAAAAGCAGTCAGGGTGTGCGCGTTCCCTTTGTTGGCCGGTTCAATGCCCGGATTGGTGACGCCAGGGATAGGGGCCGTCATGGACGCCTGAACAGCTTCAGGTAGGTGACCCCGTCCAGGTCCGTATCGTAATAGGCCGTCATGATATAGTCCAACGTGTAGCCCTGCTTCAAATAGAACTCGCGCGCGCCGGTATTGGTGACGGGCGTATCGACGTAGACTCCTCGTCCCCCGCGCTCGATGACGAACTCCTCCGCCTGGGCGACCAGCCGCGCGGCGATCCCGCGCTGGCGCAGGGCCGGGTCGACGGCCAGCCCGTGAAGCTGAGCCAGCCGGTTCCAGGCGTAGAACTGGACGGTGATATACCCGGCGAAAGCACGCTCCTCATAGGCCACCCACACGCCCGCGTTGTGGCCGTCCCGCGCGAAAGCCTCGATGGCCTGAAGCTGCCCGTCGACATAGCGCTGCTCCCACCCGATGACGGCCAGCAATCGGGCAATCGGGGCGCGGTCTTCCGGCGAAAAACGGCGGATGGAAAGTCCTTCCCCGGTAGTCATGCTGGCCCCTGACTGGCCCGTCAGCCCGGATTGACCTTGCGGGCGAAGGTGCGCAGAGCACCGGCCGCGCCCTGGGTCAGCGCCGGGCCGTGCCCGAAGCAGACGGTTTCCGGGGCCAACTCGGCCAGACGGGCCGCCGAGCGGCGCGCCTCGGCCATGTCCCCCGTGGGGGCCGCGAACGGCAGGGACAGCCCCCGCATGTGCATGATCGCGTCCCCGCAGAACAGCACGCGCCGTTCCGGCTGCCAGTAGGCGGCGTGGCCGGGGGTATGCCCCGGCGTGGCGACGACCCGCAGACCGCCCAGCACCTCCGGCAGAACCTCGCCATCGGCCAGCAGCCGGTCGGCGGGGGTGGGCGGGGGCAGCGGGGCCGTGCGCATGAATGACGCCATGATCCGTCCGGCCGGGCCGAGGTCTTCCCAGGGCGCGAGGGGCAGGCGCGCCGCGCCGCTCAGATAGGGCTGTTCGGCGGCCAGGGCGATCACTTCCGCGCCGGTCGCGGCCTTGAGGGCCGCCAGCCCGCCGACGTGATCAAAGTGGGCGTGGGTGATCAGGATGCGCTTGACCTCGGCGGGAGCGTGGCCGGCGGCGCGCAGGCCGGCCAGGATGCGCGGCGCGGCCGAGGCCATGCCGCAATCGACCAGGGTCAGGCCGTCCGGGTCTTCGATCAGGTAGACTCGCCCGACCCGCAGGCCGGGGAAGGTGCTTACACCGGAGACGATGGGCTGCATACGTCGTGCTCCTCGGAAACTAGCGGTCAGCTTTCCGCCGTCAGCGAAAGGCAAAGGCAGGCGCGGGACTCCACCAGGATACGCGGCCTCCGGCCTTGTTTTCCCTGGCCTCTTGGTCTCCGGCCTCTGGCCTTCGCTTTTTCTTGCCTCTTGTCTCTTGCCTCTAGATTCGCCCGTCCAGGAAATTCTGCAGGATGCGCATCCCGAAACGGGTCAGGACGCTTTCCGGGTGGAACTGGACGCCGGCAATGGGATACTCGCGGTGGCGCAGGGCCATGATCTCGCCTTCCTCGGTGAAGGCGGTGGCTTGCAGCGCGGGAGGCAACGGCTCCTCGACGATCAGGCTGTGGTAGCGGGTGGCTTCGAACGGGCTGGGGACGCCGGTGAACAGGGCGGTGTCCTTGTGGTAGACCATGCTGGTCTTGCCGTGCATCAGGCGTGGGGCGCGCACGACCCGCCCGCCAAACACCTGGCCGATCGCCTGGTGGCCCAGGCAGACCCCCAGGGTGGGCGTGGTCGGGCTGATCTGGTCCAGCACGGCCAGGGAGATGCCGCTGTCGTCGGGCGTGCCGGGGCCGGGGGAGATCACGATCTTGGCCGGGGCCATGGCGCGAATCTGGTCGAGCGTGATCTGGTCGTTGCGGACGACGCACAATTCCGCGCCCAGCTCGCCCATCTCCTGCACGAGGTTGTAGGTGAAACTGTCGTAATTGTCGATCACAAGAATCATAGGTAGGCTCCGGGGTGCGCTGCGACGGCCGGTGAATTGCGCTAATTCTAGCGGATTTGCTCCGTCCGGCCATAAAAGCAAGTTGAACCCCCAAAACGCCAGGAACGCCAAGGAAAACAGGGAGGAAAACTCATCTTGAGGCTTTTTCGCGAGTATGGCATTCGGGCAACCGGCCAGACAGCGCAGTCCGCAACGGATTGTCATCCCCGGATGAGCAGCGCCTGATCGGCCCGGCAGTGGCCGTCTTTCCACGATTGGTTTTCTCTGCGTTTTTCCTTGGCGTTCTTGGCGTCTTGGCGGTTCATTCCGTCTTCGACGCTTCCCCGGCGGGCAGGGTACAATCGGCGGCCAGATTCCCGCGCGGACGAACAACCATATCGAGAGCAGCCATGACACCGATTCGGACCATTGCCATTCTGGGGGCCGGCGCGATGGGGGCGATGTACGCCAGCCGGTTTTACGCCATGGACCCGGCCAGCGTGGCCTTCGTGGCCTCCGGGGAGCGCGCCGAGCGGCTCCGCCGCGAGGGCGTGATCGTCAACGACCAGCCGTTCCCGATCCCGGTCCTGACCCCGGACGACCCCGCCCCGCCCGCCGACCTGATCCTGGTCGCCCTGAAGCACCACCAGCTCGCGGCCAGCCTGCCCGACCTCGACCGCCGGGTGGGGGAGCAGACCCTCTTCCTGTCGGTCATGAACGGCCTGGACAGCGAGGAGGTGATCGCGGCCCGCTTTGGGGCGGAAAAGGTGCTGCTGACGGTCGCGGTCGGGATGGACGCCCAGCGGCGCGGCCAGGTGATCCATTACGCCGCGATCGGCACACTGCTGGTCGGGGAGGCGGACAACACCGTCCTGAGCGAGCGCGTCCGGCGCGTCCAGGCCGTGCTCGACCGGGCCGGGATACCCTACCAGACCCCGGTTGACATGCTCAACCGCCTGTGGTGGAAGTTCATGATCAACGTCGGGGTCAACCAGGCCTCGGCGGTGCTGCGCGCGCCGTACGGGGTATTCCACACCTCGCCCCACGCCCAGGCAATCATGGAAGCCGCCATGCGCGAGGTGGTGATCCTGGCCCAGGCGAAAGGCGTCCGCCTGGAGATGAGCGAGATCGACCACTGGTACACCATCCTGCGCAAGCTGCACCCCGACAACAAGACCTCGATGCTGCAGGATATCGACGCCGGGCGCGAGACCGAGGTGGACGCCTTCGCCGGGAAGATGGTCGCCCTGGGCCGGGAGTGCGGCATCCCGACCCCGGTCAACGAGCTGCTCTACCACGCGATCAAGGTGATCGAGGCGCAGCCCCGCTGAGGGGGATTGCGTTGTTGAGGCGTCGACCATGCAAGTGGGACACGGAACCTGATCCGAGCACAACGAGCAGGTGATCCGCAGGTCGGAAGTGCAATTCCGACGCGACAGGGCAAACGCCCGATCGCCCCTTCGGCGGGCCTCGCGCCTTCCGCCACGTGTGGGGGTTGGCCGTGTCGGCGCAAGGTCGGGATGGGGGTGGGCATCCAACGGCCAATTCCCCTCGCCCGGCGGGCATGGGCGATACGACACGACACCACCAACACCCGATCATCCATCCGCGCGCGGCTTTGCTCTTTTCTGTATACTGTCGACTGTGAACTGACGACTGTCGACTCCTGGTTTTGGAGGGCAATCCGATGGACTACCGCAAACTGGGCCGCACCGGACTCAAGGTCAGCGAGCTGTGCCTTGGCACGATGACCTTCCGCTGGACGAGCAGCGAGGCCGATTCCCTGCGCGTGCTCGACCGCGCTTTCGACGCCGGGATCAACTTCATCGACACGGCCGACGTCTACTCCCGCTGGGCGGAGGGCAACCCCGGCGGCGTGGCGGAGGAGATTATCGGCAAGTGGCTCAAATCCAAGCCGCGCGACCAGATCGTGATCGCCACCAAGGTGCGCGGCCGGATGTGGAACGGCCCCAACGGTGAGGGCCTCAGCCGCCAGCACATCATGCTGGCGGTGGAAGCCAGCCTGCGCCGCCTGGGAATCGAGTGCATCGACCTCTACCAGGTGCACCACCCGGACGACTCCACCCCGCTGGACGAAACGCTGCGCGCCCTGGATGACCTCGTGCGGCAGGGCAAGGTGGGCTACCTGGGGGCCAGCAATTACCCGGCCTGGCTGCTGATGAAGGCCCTGTGGGTCAGCGACAAACACGGCCTGGCCCGCTTTGAGTCGATCCAGCCGCACTACCATCTGCTCAACCGCCCGGAAGTCGAGCCGGAGCTGGCCGCCGTGTGCCTGACCGAAGGCGTGGGCCTGATTCCCTACAGCCCGCTGGCGGGCGGCTTCCTGACCGGCAAGTACCGCCCCGGCCGGATTCCGGAAGGCTCGCGCGGGGCGGGCAGTCTGCGCATGGAACGCTACATGACCGAGGCGGGCTTTGCCTTGCTGGACGGGCTGGAGGCGCTGGGCAAGGAACGCGGCAAGACGATTGCCCAGATGGCGCTCGGCTGGCTGCTGAGCCTGTCGATGGTGACCGCGCCGATCGTCGGGGCCAACACGGTCGAGCAGTTGGAGGAATCGCTGGGCGCGGCCGGGCTGCGCCTGAACGCGGAGGAGATGGCCCGCCTCGACGAGCTGACCGGTGGCAACCGGACGTGGGATAAGCGGGGATAGGCGTGTCCAGGGTCCCGGCGCGGGGGTTCGAACGGCCGGTGCCCGCCACCCGGCGATCATGGGGATAAAACACGTCGCGCCGGAATTGCAGTTCCGACGCGACAAGGCACACGCCCAATCACCCATCAACACGCCCGGACGAGGAATGCCTCGTCCCTACAAGGGGGCTAGATCAGGCTCTCGGTGCCCAGGGAGCGCTGGACGTGGCTCAGGAACTCGGCGCGGGTCTTGTCGTCTTCCTGGAAAACACCCAGCAGCTTGCTGGTGATCATGCGCGCGTTGTGCTTCTTGACGCCGCGCATCATCGAGCACATGTGCGCCCCTTCCACCACCACGCCCACCCCCATCGGGTGCAGGGTGTCCATCAGGAAATGGGCGATCTGGGCCGTCATCCGCTCCTGGACCTGC
>JARKOQ010000151.1 GCA_029976005.1 Aggregatilineales bacterium
AGCGGGTAGAGCGTCTGGATAAAGCCGCTGCCGCCCGTGACCGTCTGCGAGCCGAGCAGAGTCCAGGCCCCGGCGTTGGTTTCCGAGCCTGCGTAGGTGCCCGGCTTGTAGTACACGCGCACGTTGGCCGTCCCGACCAGGACGGTCTCGAAGCCGGTAATGGTCAGGTCCTGGTTTTCGGCGCGCAGGTCGAAGAAGGCGCCTTCGCACCCGCCATCCGTGATCACGTCGGCGAAGAGCGTACCGCCCAGCGCCTGGACGCTACCCACCGCGCCCAGGCTGAGCAAGAAGGCCACGACCAGTGTCTTGAGCCGCATGGCTGCCTTCCTCAATGAAAGATGGGATTGCTGGCCGGCAACCCGCAAAAGAGAACACCCTAAGTTAACCATGTTTGAGACTGGCACGATCGGAAATTCACGCTTTTTTCACGGGCAGTATCAGCGGGGGACCCGGATGCCGGCTCCTGGCCGGCATCCGCAGCGCAGCTAGTGCTTGTGGTGTTTCTCGGCTTCCTCGGCCTCGGCCTTGGTCTTGTGGACGGTCCCATCCGGGTGTTCCGGCGGGGTGTAGATCGTGTACAGCTTGAGCGGCTCGGTGGTGGAGGTATTGATGATGTTGTGCTCGGTCCCGGCCGGGATGACGACCGCCGACCCATCCTTGAGGCGGTATTCCTTGCCGTCCAGGATGGCCTTGCCCTTGCCGCTTTCGACCCGGATGAACTGGTCGGTCTTGCCGTGCTTTTCCATGCCGATGTCCTCGCGCGGCTGGAGGGTCATCACGACGAGCTGGCTGTGCGGGGCGGTGAAGAGCACCTTGCGGAAATATTTGTTATCCTGCGTCTTCTTCTCGATGTCGGTATGGAATCCTGCTGACATCAATGGCCTCCTTCTTGACCTGCGTATATCCCGGCCTGTCTCCAGGCCTGGTTCACCCGTGATCTTAGTCCCGATGGTCTGATTTTGGAAAGCGGGGGATTGCGAATCCCTTCGCCGCGGCTTTCTGTGGCCGGCCTTTTCAACTACACTTCATTCTTGAAATGGTTCGGTGAGGACCTTCTGTAAGGGAGGGCGCAATGAAACGGCTTCTTGTGATCATCCTGGCAGGTCTGGTGATCGGCGGCGCGGCCGGGATGCCCGATCGCTCCTCCGCCCAGCCTCCGGCCGATCCGATGTTCTTTTTCCACGGCGACGCGCTGTGGCGCTGGACGGAGGCCGACGGCTTCCAGGAGATCGCCACCCTGCCGGAAGCGCAGAGGTACCGCTTTGCCCCCATGACTTCCGCTTACCTCGTTTACCAGGTCCTGACCGAACGGGCCGCCCAGGACGCCACGCAGGGAGTCGGGGGCGGGACGCTGCCCACCAACCTGTGGCTGATGGACACCGCCACCGGCGAGACTACGCTGATCGCCGGGCAGCCCGCCGACGCGACTTCCTCCGCCATGGAAATCGCGCGCGGCGCGCCGCAGTGGTCGCCGGACGGCTCGCGGCTGGCCTGGACCGAGGGCGTGGACGAGAGCGCCCTGGTCGTCTACGATGTCGCCGCCGGGACGAGCGCGGTCGTCCGGGAGGTCATCCCGTCGCAGACGCTAACCGGCACCCCGGCGGATATCAAGGATTGGACGCAGACCGGCATCCTGTTCGAGCGCGTGGAATACGACGAGAACTACCTTCCCTTCAATGCCGGGTTTACCTTCTATGGCCCGGACGGCAGCCTGATTGCGGAGCTGCCGCCGATCGCCTCCGAGGAAAACGCCTACTATCTCATCCAGACGGAGGACGGCCGCGAGCGCTTCCTGTTCATGGACGCGGACGGCGCCTGGCTGGTCATGGACGCGCTGACGGGCGAGGTCCAGCCCGCCCCCGGCGGCACCATGACCCGGGCCGCGATCGGGATGGCGGACACCTCCCTGCGGCTCGATCCGCCGGTGCTGATGGATGGCACGGATCAAGCGCAGTGGGACGTCACCGCGCCGGACGGCAGGCTGCTCACCACGGTCAGCGGCAACTACCCGCTGCTGTCGCCCTCCGGACGGCAGGTGCTGTATGCCTATAACGGCCCGACGCTGTCCATCTGGCGCAGCGACGAAGAAGGCGGCCCCTATACCCTGGAGACGCCCTGGCAGTCGTTCGCGGTCACGGTGTGGGGGATCACGACCTACCGCCTGGAGCGCGGCGGCGCGCAGGTGATCGCCGACATACACTGCGCCGGGAGCGTGCTGCCGTTCCGGCTGCGCGGCGGTTCTCCCAGCCGGGTGCTGGGGGACAGCCCCAACAACGTGCGCGAAACCTACCACCTCGATAGCGCGGTCCTCGGCCAGATTCCCGCCGGGGAGACGTTCGACGTGCTGGCTGGCCCGCAGTGCATGGAGGGCATCGCCTGGTGGTATGTCCGCTACGGCGACCTGATCGGCTGGACGGCCGAGGGCCGGGATGGGGAGTACTGGCTGGCTCCCGGCCCCAGCGGCCCCGTGGGCTGAGGTGGGGTGCGCGGTTCGATCCGGCGATCATGGCTCTTTGTTCAGCAAGAATGCGCGGAAAGATTGCCCTTTCCGCGCATTGAACAGGGCGACCGTCAGCGCCCCCGCGCTTAGGAAACCGGGGACAAAAAGCCACGCGGACTCGCTGGCGAACAGGGATTGCAGCCGCAAGGAGATCGCCGCGCCCAGGCAGCCCGCCCCGCCGATCAAATAGTGAAGCCGGGTGTTGCGCCAGCCGATCCGATCGGGTAGATACCCGCCTTTGGCCAGCTTCCAGAACCACGTCTATTCATACACGGCACTGAGCAAGACCAGTAGCCCGGCCAGTCCGAAGATGACGTAGAACCAGTCCATGCGATGACCTGCCTCCAACGCTTCTTCCCCCAGCCTTCCAGTCCGGCGTGGGAGTCCGATGGCACGGGTAGCGTCGGAATTGCTATTCCGACGCTACAACAACCTCCCGCTGCCAGCGTGGTTCGTTCCGATATCCGCCCCCCATGATCTTAGCCTCAATCGCCTACCCAGGATAGTAGTGCTTTTTCTGGCCTCCTGGCCTCTGGTCTCTTGGCCTCCCACTCCCGGTAAATCGGACAAATCTTGCGCGTTTAGTTCGACGTACGAAAAAGCCCTTGTTACAATGGGCGCAATCACTCGCGTTTGCAACCTATCGTCGATAAAATAGACGAAACCTGTTAGAATAATCCGCTGTCTCTTCGCGTGGCAAACAAGAAGGCTGGCGCATGACCACTACGGTGACAATCCACATTGACGGGGTGCCGTACGCAGTCCCGGACGGCATGAATCTGGTCGACGCGGCGCGCATCTACGCCGGCGTGGAAATCCCCATCTTCTGTTACCATCCCAAGATGAAGCCGGTCGGCATGTGCCGGATGTGCCTGGTCGACCTGGGCTTCGAGGTCCGCGACCGGGCCACCGGCGAGCTGGCCCTCAACCCCGACGGCACGCCCCAGGTGCGCTGGGGCCGCAAGCTGGAAACCGGCTGCACGACCACCGTCCGGGCCGGGATGTACGTCCGCACCCGCACGGAGCAGGTCCAGGAAGCGCGGCGCGATGTGCTGGAATTCCTGCTGTCCAGCCACCCGCTCGATTGCCCGGTGTGCGACAAGGGTGGCGAGTGCCCGCTGCAAAACCTGACCATGCGCCACGGCCCCGGCACCAGCCGGATGGCCTACGACGACAAGCTGCACCTCGATAAGCACGTCCCGTTGGGCGATCTGATCTACCTGGACCGCGAGCGCTGCATCCAGTGCGCGCGCTGCGTGCGCTTTCAGGATGAGGTCGTCGGCGACGACGTGCTGGCTTTCCACGAGCGCGGCCGCCGCTTGCAGATCATCACCACCAGCACCCCGGGGTTCGATACCTACTTCAGCGGCAACACGACCGACATCTGCCCGGTCGGCGCGCTGACCACGGCCGACTTCCGCTTCGGCGCGCGGCCCTGGGAGCTGACCAACGTGCCCAGTATCTCCCCGCACGGCCCGGTCGGGGAGAACATCGCCCTGAGCATGCGCCTCGACCGCGACTCCGGCGGGGTGCAGGTCATCAAGCGCGTCATCCCGCGCCAGAACGAGGACGTCAACGAGATCTGGATCTCGGATAAAACCCGCTTCGGGCACCATTTCACCCTCAGCCCGGATCGCCTGCGCGAGGCGCTGGCCCGCAAGCGCGGAGAGCTGACCCCGGTCGCCCTGGACGACGCCCTCAAGGCAGCGGCCAAGGCCCTCAAGGAGGCCGGGAACAGTGTGGGCTTCATCGGCGGGCCGATGACCAGCAACGAGGATTTCTTCGCCCTGCGCGAACTGGCCGCCCACGTGGGCAGCCGCAAGCTGGGCCTGTGGCCGGCGACCCTGGGCGACGCGGCCCCGGCCGCCGAAGTCGGAATCGCCAGTGGATCGCGCCTGACCGAGCTGGGCAAGGGCGACGCAGTATTGGTCGTGGCCAGCGACCTGGAGGAGGAAGCGCCGATCTGGTTCCTCCAGGCCAAGCAGGCCGCCGACCGGGGCGCGGCCCTGATCGTCGCCAACCTGCGCGAAACCAAGCTCGACCGCTACGCCAGCCGGACCGTTCGCTACGGCCTGGGTGGAGCGGTGGGCTTCCTCGACGGCGCGGCCTCCGATGAGACGCTGGCCCAGGCCGCCAACCTGGTCGTCTTCGTGGGCAACGAGGGCCTCGGCGCGGACGAACATGGCGTTTTGCTGCGCGCCGCGGCCAACCTCCTGATCACGACCGGGCACGCCGGACGGCGCAACAACGGCCTGATCCCGGTCTGGCCGGGGGCCAATACCCAGGGCGGTTTCGACCTGGGCTTCGAGTCCGCCGCGACGCGGGCCATGCTCCAGAGTGCGCCCGACGTGCTGATCGTGGTGGGCGCGGACGTGGCGGAGACTCCCGCTGGGGCGGCGGCGCTCGACGCAGCCAAATTCGTGATCGCCCTGAGCCTCTTCCCGGACGCGACCACGGCCAAAGCGGACGTGGTGCTGCCCATTCAGAGCTTCGCCGAGCGCGACGGGACGTTTACCAACGCCATGCGCCGCGTGCAGCGTTTTTACACCGCGCAGGGGCCGGTCGGGGAAAGCCTGCCCGCCTGGCAGGTGATCGGATTGCTCGGCCAGCGGCTGGGCATGGATCGCCCGCGCCGCAGCGCGGCCCTGGTGATGAAGGCCCTGGCGGAAAGTGTCAAACTCTACGCCGGGATGAGCTACCCGGCCCTGGCCGAGGCGGCGGTCCAGACCCCGCCGATTGGCATTTCGCCCGGCTTCTACGGCGGCACGGCCGCCGCGCCGACGGGCGGCACGGGCCTCCAGTGGCCCAGCAAGGCCGAAAGCCGCGCCAAATTGAGCGTGACGCCGGTCGAAGCGCCGCAGGCCGTCCACGCCGGGGCGGGCGAGCTGGTGATCGTCCCGCTGCGCCGCCTGTACGACCGCGCGCCGGAGTTTTTCGCCAGCGCCGTGATGCACGGCCGCATCCCGCAGCCGTTCGTGGCGCTCCATCCATCCGACGCGGCCCGGCTGGGTGCGGTCGATGGCGGCCGGGTGAAGCTTAGCGCGGGCGGGGCGAGCCTGGACGTGACCGCCGTCGTGGACGCCACCGCGCCGGAAGGGCTGGCCCTGCTGCCGCAACGGCTCGCGCCGGGGGCCTTCCCCCAGGAGCCGGTCGCGGGGCGGGTCGAGCCGGTCGCCGAAGCCGTCGCGGCGGATTGAGGTTGGTTATTGGTTGTTGGTGAGTGGTGTTTGGTTAGGCCGGGGCGGCCTGATCCTCCGGGCGCGTTCCTTCTGGTTGAGCCAAAAACCAGGCACCGATGACGGAATGAAGCAGGCTACGTGTTGTTGGTCATGGGTGCTTGGTCAAATCAGAGCAGCCTGATGTTCCAGTACGCTGGCTGGGAGATTTAACCAAAAACCAGGAACCAATCACCAATCACTGTGAATTAAGGGGTTTGGCCGATGATCGATCCCAGTCTGATTGTCTCCTGCTCCGCCAATGGGGTGTGCAGCACGGTTCACGCGATCGTGATGAGCCTGCTGATCTTCGCCACCCTGATGGGCGGCTTTGCCTATACCACCTGGCTGG
>JARKOQ010000067.1 GCA_029976005.1 Aggregatilineales bacterium
ATCATGCGCGCGTTGTGCTTCTTGACGCCGCGCATCATCGAGCACATGTGCGCCCCTTCCACCACCACGCCCACCCCCATCGGGTGCAGGGTGTCCATCAGGAAATGGGCGATCTGGGCCGTCATCCGCTCCTGGACCTGCAAGCGGCGCGCGAACATGTCCACGATGCGCGGGATTTTGCTCAGGCCGACCACCTTGTCGCGGGGGATGTAGGCCACGTGCGCCCGGCCGACGAAGGGCAGCATGTGGTGCTCGCACAGGGAGTAGAACTCGATGTCCGTGACCAGCACCATCTCCCGGTAGTCCACGTCGAAGACCGCGTTGTTGATCACCTTTTCCGGGTCGGTGGTGTAGCCGGAAAGCAGCTCGCCGTACATGCGCGCCACGCGATCCGGGGTCTTGAGCAGGCCGTCGCGGTCGGGGTTCTCGCCGACACTGCGCAGAATCGTCTGGACGGCGGATTCAATCGCGGCCTTGTCCTGTTCGAGATTCAGGTCGATCTCGTAATCCTCAAGAAGCTGGGCCTTGTTGCCGTTGATCACGGGATAATTCGCCACGGTATTTTCTCCAATATCTAGACATTTGCTAGACAAACACTGATCAATACGATACCATAGTTCTGAATTGATGGGAAGCGTTTCGGCCGCTTTATTATGGGCTTCTAATGTGCGCCCGCGCTCGCCCACCACAATCAGGACGCGGCCCGGCCGTGGATTCTTACCCTTTCGCGCCGACTTACCGGCGAACCGCCGGGCGAAGGCGGAGTATACTGGAGGAAAGGCGGCTGTTGGCTGTTAGCTGTGGCTATTGGCTCTTAGCTAAAAGCCAGGAGCGAACAGCTAAGAGCCAACCGCCGCCCTTCAAGGAGCTTTTCTCATGAAGATTGTCATGTTTTCGATCACGCCGCTGTTCCCCGGCCAGGTGATGGGCGGCGCGCAGAAGCACCTGCAAAGCGTGGCCCTCCACCTGGGCGAGCTGGGCCACGAGGTGACCGTACTGTGCACCCGCCGGGCCGATACCAGCGCCCCCTTCCAGTGGGCCGAGCGGGTGGAGGTCAGGCCCATCCTGCGCTTCAAGCAGCCCTTCCCCGGCCCCTACGAGACTCCGGCCTACAACCTGGCGAGCATCATTCAAGACCTGCACGAGCACCTCAGCCGGGCCGACCGCTTCTACCTGCACGACGGGGAGATGATCTTCCCCTACGTCTACCGCGACATCCCAACCATCGTCTCCCTGCGCGACTGCGTTTACCCGGAGACGTGGCAGGGGGCCTTCCTCCAGCAGGCCGACGCCCTGATCCTGATCTCGCGCTACACCCGCGATTACTTCGCCAGCACGGTCGGGCGTTTCTTCCCGGAGGCGGTGGAGCGCGTCCGGGTGATCCACAATGGGCTGGACTGGGAGCGCTTCAAGCCGACCCCACCGGGGCGCATCCTGGAGATCGTCCCGGTCGACCCGGCCCGCGACACGATCGTGCTGCATCCCCACCGCCCGGAGCAGACCAAGGGCCTCCAGCAGACCATCGACGTGGTCGACCGGCTGGTGCATGGCTACGGGATGTCTAACCTCAAGACGCTCGTCCCGCGCTGGCTGGGCCTGGAGTTTTCCGCCGACCTGCGCGCCTTTTATGAGGACATCCAGAGCCAGATCGCCGGGCGCGGGCTGGGCGATCACTTCATCTTCCATGACTGGATTCCGCAGGACCTGATGCCGGAGTACCTCAGCCTGGGGGCGGTCACGCTCTCGCTGGGCAGCTTCGTGGAGACGTTCGGCAACGCGGTTTACGAATCGCTGGGCTGCGGGACGCCGGCCATCACCTCGCGCGTGTCGGCCCACCGCGAGCTGCTGCCCGATTCCCTGCTCGACAAGGTCGATTTCGACTCGCCGGACGAAACCGCCGCGATCGCTGCCGAGATCATCCGCAGCGGGCGGCGCACCTCGCCGGAGACTCTGGCCGCCCTGCGCGAGCGCTTCTCGCGCCCGGCCATGGTCGAAGCCTACGCCGATGTAATCCTCAACGCCCGCAAACTGCCCCCGGCGGAATACCGCCCCCGCCCGTTGGACGCGCGGACGCGCTACCGGCTGGCCCCGTGGTGCTATCCGGCCGGGCGCGGCTTCTACCATGACTTTCGCGCCGATTACCAGCGCCTGCCCGCCCTGGAAGCGCTCCTTGCCGCCTGGCCGGAGGGATTCACGCTGGCGGCGGCCGCCGCGCGGGACGTGGCCGCCGAAACCGTGCTGGACTGGACCCGGGAGGGAATCCTGGTTCCTGACCAGGACCACCAGGAGGGGTAAGCCATGCTGCATCGCGCCTACGTGCTGCTCGGCTCCAACCACGAGCCGGAGGCCAATCTGAAGGAAGCCATCGCCGCCCTGCAGGAAGATGTCCGGGTGGAGGCCGTCTCCCCCGTCTACGAGACGGCCCCGGTCGGGCAGGAAAACCCGGCGGCCGCGCCCTACCTCAACGCGGCCAGCCTGATCAAGACCCGCCTGCCGCCGGAGCTATTCAAGGTCGAGGTTTTGCAGCCGGTCGAGATCATGCTGGGCCGCCGGCGCGAGCCGGGCCAGCCGGTCATCATCGACCTGGATTTGATGCTGTGGGATGACGCCGTGCTGGACTTCGGGGCCAAGCCCTGGCACGTCCCGCACCCGGACGTGATCCGCTACCTCCACGCCGCCCGGCCGCTGGCCGACCTCGCCCCGGACTACGTCCACCCGGAGGACGGCCGTACCCTGGCGGCAATCGCGGCAGCCCTGGCCGCCGGCCTGCCGGAACACGCCCTCCGCCCCCGCAGCGACCTGTACCTGCGCGGCTGAGGGCACGCGATCAGGCCGCGCCGTCTTCCACGGGCAGCCCGGCCAGACGCATGATCACCAGGGCGTTGGTCGTCGGGCAGGGGCCGGGGCGCAGCCGGTAGTCGAAGTGCATCCGCCCGTCCACGATCTGCTCCCGGAAGTGGTAGTTCCGCACGGCGGGGTTGTCCTCCGCCAGGTGGACCAGTTCCAGGTCGTGGGTGGCGACCAGGCCCGTCCCGCCCCGGCCGATCAGGGCCTGGATGTACGCCCGGCTGCCGATCAGGCGCTCGCGGTTGTTCGTCCCCCGGAAAATCTCGTCGATCAGGAAGAACAGGGGCAGGCGCTCGGAGGCATCCGCCGCCTGCCCATCCAGGGCGTCCAGCAGCGCCTTGAGCCGCCGCACCTCGGCGTAGAAGTATGAGATGCCGTCCGTGACCGAGTCCGTCACCCGGATGCAGGTGAACAGCCGGAACGGGATCAGGCTCAGGCGTTCGGCGGCGACCACGCTGCCCGCCCAGGCGAGCTGCATGTTGACGCCCACCGTGCGCAGGAACGAGCTTTTGCCGGACATGTTGCTGCCGGTCAGGAGCAGGGTCGCGCCGCGCGCCTCGATCCGGAAGTCGTTGCAGACGCGGGTGGCGGGCGGGATCAGCGGGTGGCCGAGGGCCGCGCCGTCCAGGACCGGCCGGTGATCCCGGTCGTTCTGCACCTGCGGGAAGGTATATTCCGGGTTGAGGGTGGCGAAGTCGGCCAGCGAATTGAGCGCTTCCAGCTCAAACCAGGCGTTCAGCCAGTCCGGCAGGCGGCGGGCCAGATCGGTCTTGTGCCGTTCCAGCCGCCAGGCGAAAAAGAAATCCCACGGCAGGAGGATATTGAGCGGCATCCAGACGAACGGGTTGCCTTGCAGGCTGGCCGCCGAGGCGATCCGCTCCAGGCGGCGCAGGGCAGTCGAGGGGCGGAGCTGGCCGGGTTCGCTGGCTTGCAGCGGGGCCAGCAGAGCCGCCAGGCGCGGCCGGCCTGGACAGGCGCAGCCCTCCAGCAGGCCGAGCACGGCCCGCACGCGGCGCAGCCCATCGGTCAGGCCGATCGCCTCGTCGAACAGGCCCTCGATCAGGTCGCGGCGCAGGATGGCGATCACGGCGTAAAGCAGCAGGCCCGCGACCCACGGCAGGGGCGAGGCTCCGCCCAGGGCGAGGACGAGCAGGACGGCATTCACCCCGGCCAGCCCGCCGAGCAGGATCAGGGTCTGGCGCAGGGCGTCCGCCGGGCGGCGCTGAGCCACCAGCCGCAGCAAACGCTGGGCTTCCCAGGCGGTATCGTCACCGCGCCGGGCGGCCAGGGTCGCGGCCAGGTGCAGCCGGGCGCGGAAGGGCGTCAGCGGGATCAGCTCGCGCAGGGCGGCCTGCCGTTCGGCAATCCGGGCCGGGTCGGGCACGGGCGCGGCCAGCCAGTCCAGCAGGCGCTGGCTGCCCTCGCGGGTGGCGGCGGCGCTGATCAGGTGGTGCAGGGAGCGCGGCCCGCTCAGGTCGAGGTCGGTGGCGAAGGGATGCTCGGCGGCGGGCGGGTCGGCGGGCGGCGGGGGGATGTGCTCCCAATCCAGCCTGGAGCGGGCCAGGCGGGTGGCCTGGTAGGCCAGCCAGGCCGCGTGGCGCTGGATACCGGCCTCGATCCGGCCGTGGACGCGCACCGCCGCGACGAAGCCCGCCAGCCAGACGATCGCCGCCGGCCAGAAGGCCCACTCCCCCACGGCGAACAGCAGCCCGAAGCACACCGGCGCGCCGCCCGCGAAGACTCCCAGCCGGATCAGGCTCCAGCGGTCGCTGCGGCGGCGCTGCTCGGCCAGACGTCCCTCGACGCGCGCCACCTGGCGGCGGATGGCCGCCTGGCGCGACTCGCGGCTGGGTGGAATTGGGTTGCTCAAATGGGTTATCCTCTTTATGCTTTTATGCTTGACTGCGATCGCCCCGGAACTTGTGGGGCATTATACCGTCAAAAGCAGGGCGAACCGCCAAGACGCCAAGGAAAAACGGGGAGAGAAGCAAAAACGGAAGGATTGAATCTCCCGATTGGTTTTTCTCCGCGCCCTCTGCGGCAAGAGTCTTTGCCTCTGCGTTCTTGGCGTCTTGGCGGTTCAAATCGTCTTTGTCTGTCCAGGAAAGCGTGACCCATGTACGAATACGTTGGCAACCTGCACGCCCATACAACCTACTCCGACGGCGCGGGGACGCATGCCGTCGTCGCGGCGGCGGCCATCCGGGCCGGGCTGGACTTCGTGCTGACCACCGATCACAACGTGCTTGTCCAGGGCGTGGAGGGCTACTACCGCAATCCGGACGGGCGGCAGGTCCTGCTCCTGACCGGAGAAGAAGCCCACGACATGCAGCGCGACCCGCAGCGCAACCACCTGCTGGTCTACGGCGCGCACGAGGAAATGGCCCCCGCCGCCCAGAACCGGCCGCCCCAGCGCCTGCTGGACGCCGTGAACGCGGCGGGCGGCTGCGCCTTCCTGGCCCACCCTATCGACCGGGCCGTGCCCTGGCTGGGCGAGGGTAGCTATAGCTGGGAAGACTGGGACCTCCAGGGTTATGCCGGGATCGAGCTGTGGAATACCATGTCCTCGCTCAAGCCGCTGCTGGCGACGCCCTTCTCGACCGCCGTCGCGGTCTTCGACTTCCCCGGCCGCCTGGCCGGCCCCGACCCGGACATCCTGGCCCTGTGGGACCGGCTGCTGGCGGAAGGCCGCCGGGTGAGCGCCGTCGGCAACAGCGACGCGCACGCCACCCCGATGCGGGCCGGTCCGCTGAAGCGGGTGATCTTCCCTTACGAGATGCTGTTCCGGATGGTCAACACCCACGTCCTGCTGGAGCACCCGCTGACCGGTGACTGGCGGGCCGACGGCGGGGCGCTGCTGGAAGCGGTCGGGCGCGGGCGGAGCTTCGTGGGCTACGGCCTGCCCGGCGACCCGCGCGGCTTCCACTTCGAGGCGCGGACGGAATCCGGCGAGACGCTGGCGACCTTCGGCGGGGACGTGCGCCCCGGCCAGACGGCCGAACTGCGGATCAGCGCCCCGGCTCCGGCCCGGCTGCGCCTGATCCGGCAGGGCGAGGTGGTGAAGGAAGGCTACGGGACGGCGCTCACCTACCGGCCCTCCCAGCCCGGCGCGTACCGGGCGGAAGCCTGGCGCGCCTACCGGGGCCGCGAGCGCGGCTGGGCCTTCTCCAACCCGATCTATGTGCGGTAGAAACCAGAGATCAGAAACAAGCGGCAGCGCTGCGAAGCTGCGGCGAGGCAAGAGGCAAGAAAAAACGAGGCGGCGGCAGGCGGCTCCGACGCAACAATCATCCCATCTTCGCCGCGCTGTTCTCCTGGCGCTGCGCCCCATTTGCCGGTCGAAGGGGATGATTTTCGCTGACCGCTGACCGCTCCCCCGCAACCCCCGCCCCACCCAGGACGTATTCAAAGTGTGAGGCTCCGCCGGAGGTGGGACGATGATTCCCCTGGGCAGTGTGCTATTGATCCTTGTGCTGGTGTTGATTGGCGTGGCGGCGGCGGTCGAATTGGCCAGACGCCGCATCAGGGCGGGGCGGACAGGCGCCGACCAGCCCCTCGAACAGCGCATGGCGCGCCTGGCAGCGGCGGCACATGCCCTCCTGTTCACGATCTACTGGTCAGCGCTGGTCTATCAGTTTCTCATGCCCTCCCCCTGGGGCCGCGTCGACGCGCTGCCCCTGCTGATCTGGCTGCCCCTGTTCGTCGCGCATATGGCCGGGCAGGCCTGGGCGGAAGGCCGCGCGGAGTCTCGGACTCATTCCGGCCCGGCGGACATCAACCGCGAGCGCCAGAGCTACCGCGACGGTTATGCCGACGGGCGGCGCGACGCATTGCAGGATGCCCGCCTGCGCCTCGACGGAGAGGGGGAACTGGTCGAGGACGACTTCGCCGAAGACTACCTCGACCTGGACCCGCTGAAGCGCAAGCGCGGTTAGGCCGGGCGATCGCATCAAACCGAAAAAGCCCCTCGCCGCGAAAATGCACGCTCCCAGCGCCGGGACATGCGGGGAAATCCAGGATTGTCCGCCCTGTCCCGTGCGACCCTGGCAACCTCAGCACGCACCCTTGAGGGCGCAAGTGCTCACGATTTCGTTTTTGGCTCTACGGTAAAAGTCGTGCGTACTGGTTTGAACAAGGGGTTTAAACCCCTTGTTTGCACTCGTTCTACCGTTGAGTCTCGTTTTTCTCCGCGTTTTTCCTTGGCGTTTTGGCGGTTCATTTGGCTTTTGACGTGCTGGCCTGAGCCGGGCGGGCGTCCGGACTGGATAGTTTGAACAAATCTGGAACGGATTCCTGGGGGAAGAATTGAGAATCGGCCCGCGCCGCTTTATCCGGCGCGGGGGATGTGTTACTTTTATGCATAAGCAGCGCGGGGGCCGGGCCTGTACCCCGGCCCGCCGCCGCACGAGCGCAGCCTGGCTCGACCGGCTGGGCGCGCTTTTTTTATTGGCGCCGGCGGCGCCACGCCAATAGTGTTTTCCTTTGATTTGAAGGAGGTAGGGCCGATGAGCCCATTTTTGCAGTTGGCACTGGCGCTGATGGTGATCATCACGATGGCCAAGCTGGCGGGCTACCTGAGCTACCGGCTGGGCCAACCCGCCGTCCTGGGCGAGCTGCTGGTCGGCCTGCTGCTGGGACCTTCCTTGCTGGACTTCCTGCACCTGTCGTTTTTCACCACCGAGGCCCACACCGATCAGGTGATCCACGAGCTGGCCGAATTCGGCGTGCTGCTGCTGATGTTCATCGCCGGGCTGGACCTGCACCTGTCCGACCTTGTCAAATCCGGCAAGGTCTCCGCCCTGGCCGGGACGCTGGGCGTGGTTGCCCCGGTGGGGATGGGCTACGTCCTGGGCAAACTGTTCGGGATGACCGATACCGGCGCGCTGTTCGTGGGCCTGACCCTGGCCGCGACGAGCGTCAGCATTTCCGCCCAGACCCTGATGGAACTGAACGTGCTGCGCAGCCGGGTCGGGGTCAGTTTGCTCGGCGCGGCGGTATTCGATGATATCCTGGTGGTGTTGGGCCTGTCGATCTTCCTGGCCCTGACCGGGGACGGCGGCGGGTCTGGGCTGGGGGCGATCGTCGTGACCGTGCTGCGCATGGCGGCCTTCATCCTGATCGGGATGGTGATCGGCATCGCGCTGATCCCCGACCGGCTCGTCCGCTGGACCAGTCGCCTGCCGATCAGCCAGGGGTTGATCTCGTTCGTGTTCGCGGTTATGCTGCTGTATGCCTGGTCAGCGGAAGTGCTGGGCGGGATGGCGGCCATCACCGGGGCCTTCCTGGCCGGGCTGGTCTTCGGACGCAGCCCACTCAAGGAGCGCATCGAGACCGGCATTTCGACGATCGCCTACAGCGTGTTCGTGCCCATTTTCTTCGTCAACATCGGTCTGGTGGCCAACGCCCGCGAGCTGACCGGCGACAGTCTGGTGCTGATGATCGGGATGGTGCTGGTGGCCATCGTCAGCAAGGTGCTGGGCGCGGGCCTGGGCGCGCGGCTGGGTGGGCTGACCAACCGTGAAGCGCTCCAGCTCGGGGTCGGCATGATGTCACGCGGCGAGGTCGGGTTGATCGTGGTCACGGTGGGGGTCAACAACGGTCTGATCGAGCCGGAGGTCTTCGCCGCCGTGGTGGGGGTGGTAATCCTGACCACACTGCTCACCCCGCCCCTGTTGCGCAGTCTGTTCGACCGGCCGAAACCCGCCGAGGTTGTGACGGTCAAGAATCCATCGATGGGAGACGCATCATGAAACAAATGGTGATGATGGTCCTGAACAACCCCGATCACTGCATGACGCTGCTGGATGCCTGGGAAGCCGCCGGCGCGCCGGGGATCACCATCCTGGAGAGCACCGGCCTGGTGCGCATGCGCCACGCGCACGACGGCCTGCGCGACGATCTGCCGCTGGTCCCCCGCCTGACGCACCTGCTGCGCGGCAGCGAGGAACACCACCGTACCCTGTTCACCGTGGTCGACAACGAAGCCGCCGCCCAGGCGATCCTGCAAGCCACGCAGCAGGTCTTCGCCCAGTTCGAGGCGGAGGGCCTGGAGGAAAGCGGGATCGCCTTTGTGCTGCCGGTCGAATCCACGCTGTCGTTCAGCACCACCCGCGCGCAACATCATCGTTCCGGCGACTGAGGCGCGCCGCCGCAGGCTGCGCCCAGGCCAGAGAAAAGCGGCGGGTCGATAGGGCAATCGCACCCAACTGAAAAAGCATCTCACCACGGAGGACACAGAAGGCAGACAGGTTCACCCGCTTTTGATTCGCGGCTTCGGTGGAGCGGTTGTTCTGATTTTTGCTTTTCTCTGCGTCTTTCCTGGCGTTCTGGTGGTTCATTCTGTTTTCAGGCGATAGCGCGCGCCGCCCCCGACCTTGACTCCGGACGCGGTAGCTCTTATAATCGCCTTGTTTTCACATGGTCAGCATACGGTGCTTTGCCGCAGACCGCAGGCGTCCGGCCTCCCGCCGGGCTTAATCTCCTGCCGAGGTGAAGGCCCGGCGACTACACAGCGTTTCCTCGGCCGCGCCTTTGACGCACGGCCAAGTTGCGGCGTGTATTCCGGCCTTTGCTCTTGTCTGCAAAGGCCGTTTTGTTGCCCGGAAACGACCAAGCCGATTCCTACTCAGTCAAGGAGGCAGGTATGCCTATCTCCAAAAGCAGGAAAGAGGAGCTG
>JARKOQ010000165.1 GCA_029976005.1 Aggregatilineales bacterium
GGGCGAATCTTGACTCTCCCCGCACGCCCATGTACACTGAGGGCGTGTTCGTATCGTCTCAAGGAGTGCCGGGACATGGGACCAATGCAGATGGCAACCGGAACAAGGGTTCCCATCCGTATTGCGCCCAGCCGTCCTTAGCACGAGTCGAACAGGCTTCTTAAGGCTGTGGGCGCGCCCCGCAGCCTTTTTTCGTTGTACCGGAAGCCTGGACTCCGCGGCGGGGCGGCGCATCGGGTACAATCAGCACCGGTTCCGTTTTTCGTCACGATCGAATCGAGCACATCGCCAGCGCGCGGCCCCTGCCGGGCCGGACGCTGACTGGCTGAACACTGAAGGTTGATCATCATGGCACTGGTTACCCTTTCCAACGTTGGCAAGAGTTTTGGCGCAAGCGATATCTTTGTGGGCATCAGCGCCGGAATCCCCCACGGCGCGCGGATCGCCCTGGTCGGTTCCAACGGCGTGGGCAAGACCACGCTGCTCAACCTGATCGTCGGGCTGGATACCCCCAGCGCGGGCGGGATCACCCGCGCCAGGGGGCTGGCGATCGGGTTCCTGCCTCAGCGGCCGGAGCTGGCCGGCACGCACAGCCTGTGGGACGAGATGCTGCGCGTCTTTGGCCCGCTGCGCGAGATGGAAGTCCGCCTGCGCGAGCTGGAGCAGGCCATGGCCGCCCGCCCGGACGACGCGGAACTGATCGAGCGCTACGGCAGCCTCCAGGCGCACTACGAGCACGAGGGCGGCTTCGAGTACGAGCACCGCATCCGGATGGTGCTGGGCGGGCTGGGCTTCGTGCCGGAGGAATTCGGCCGGTCGCTGGCCAAGCTCTCCGGCGGGGAGCGCACGCGCGCCCTGCTGGGGCGGCTGTTGCTCGAATCGCCCGACCTGCTGGTCCTGGACGAGCCGACCAACCACCTGGACATCGACGCGGTGGAATGGCTGGAGGGCTTCCTGAAGTCGTTCAAGGGCGCAGTGCTGGCCGTCAGCCACGACCGCTACTTCATGGATCGCGTCATGAACGTGATCTGGGAGATGGCCTTCGGGCGGCTGGAGGTCTACCGGGGCAATTACAGCCACTACGTCACCCAGCGCGACGATCGCCACGACCAACTGCGCAAGGAATACCAGACCCAGCAGGAATTCATCGCCAAGGAAGTCGAGTACATCCGGCGCAACATGGGCCGCCAGCGCACCAGCCAGGCCAAGGGCAAGCTGCGCCGCCTGGAAACCCTGATCCTGGGCAAGAGCAAGGGCGACCTGGCTCGCCTGGAAGAGGCCCTGCGCGGCAACATGGCGGTTGCCTCCGCACGGGCCGAGGGCGGCCTGCTCGAGGCCCCGCGCGAGGAGCAGCGCATGAAGATGCGCCTCCAGGCCGCCCTGCGCAGCGGCGACAAGGTGCTGATGACCTACGGGCTGGAAGTGGGCTATCCCGACGGCGAGGTGCTGTTCAGCGTGCCGGACATCACGCTCTACCGGGGCGAGATCGCGGCCCTGATCGGCCCCAACGGCGCGGGCAAGACCACCTTCCTCAAGACCATCCTGGAGCAGCTCCAACCCAAGGCCGGGCGGACCCGGCTGGGCGCGGGCGTACAGATCGGCTACTTCGCCCAGGCCCACGAGGAGCTGAACCCGGCCAATGCCATCATCGACGAAATCCAGCTCGTGCGGGCCATGCCTCTCAGCGAGGCGCGCAACTACCTGGCGACCTACCTGTTTCGGGGCGAGGACGTCTTCCGGCCGATCAGCACGCTCTCCGGTGGGGAGCGCGGCCGGGTGGCGCTGGCCAAGCTGGCCCTCAGCGGGGCGAACTTCCTGCTGCTGGACGAGCCGACCAACCATCTGGACATCCCCAGCCAGGAAATCCTGGAGGACGTGCTGACCGACTTCAACGGCACGATCCTGATGGTCAGCCACGACCGCTACCTGATCGACGCCCTGGCGACCCAGGTCTGGATCGCCAAGCCGGGCGAGATGGTTGTCTTCGACGGCTCGTACTCGGAATACGTGGCGGCGCGCGATGGGCGCGACATCGCCGAGCCGGAGCCGGCCGCGGTCGCTCCGGCCGAGCGGGCCGATACCCGCGATGTGCAGGCGACCCGCGCCAAGGGCGAGAAGCAGGCCGGTAGCACGAACGGGAATGGCGGCTCCACGCGCAAGGCGCGGCTGACGCCCTACCAGCGCGCCCAGCGCACGGCCAGCCTGGAACAACTCATCGACGACCTGGAAGTCCGGCTGGTCAACCTGAGCGGCGCGATCGGCGAGGCCAGCGCGGCCGGCGACGCGGCCAAAGTCCACGCCCTGGGCGAGGCCTACGCTCGCGCCGAATCCGACCTGGAAGCGGCGATGGCCGAATGGGAAGACCTGCTGGCGCAAAACTGATCCGGGATTGCCCGGCGGGAAGCCCTGCCGGGCCGCCCGTCCGCGCTCGAAAGGAAGAAAGCCGGTGACTGAGTCTGCTCTGGATTACTCGCGCTACTTCTGGCAGGGGGAGAAGGTGCGCCTGCGCCCGCTGACGCTGGACGACGCGGAGCAGGGGTTGATCAACTCCCTGGACAGCCCGTCCCGTCAGGTGCTCCAATTGGGCATCGAGCTGCCGACCTCGGTGGAATTCCAGCGCGTGAAGCTGGAGAAGCACATCGACTGCCGGGATGCGGACGGCGTGATCCTGTTCGCTTTCGAGACCCTGGCCGGGGTGACGGTGGGCGGCATCTCCCTGCATAGCCGCGATCAGAAGAACGGCGTGTTCAGCTTCGGCATCGTTACCTACCGCGAGCACTGGGGCCACGGCTACGCGGTCGACGCGGCGCGCGTCCTGCTCAAATACGGCTTCTGGGAGCAGCGCTACCAGAAGTGCAACTCGGCCTGTGTCCACACCAATACCGCCTCGATCCGGCTCCACCAGAAGCTGGGATTCGTGGAGGAAGGCCGTCGCCGGCGGGTGTTCTTCTTCAACGGCGAATACTACGACGACGTGCTGTGGGGCCTGACGCGCGAGGAATTCGACGCCCAGATGAAGGGCAACGGCGAATTTTGAATGCTGAATGTTGAGTTTTGAATTGGGGAGCGCGGAGGGAGATGTTTTTGCCGCGCTCCCCAAGGTTGTTCGATACAGCCTGTTCCCGGCAGGCCGATTGTCGTCTGGTCTGAGCCAATAGCCAACAGCGCATAGCCAATAGCCGCCTTTATGACCCTGACCCACCTGTATTTCGCCACCGCAACCCTCCTCGGCCTGGCCGGATTCGCGGCCAGCGTACACGCCATTGCCGCGCGGCGGATACGGGTAGGCGGGTACGTCCGCTGCGGAGGCGCGGCGTTGATCCTGGGGCTGGTTTGCCTGGTGTGCAGCGGGTTGATTTTCAATTACGGGCTGATCAACCTGCTCAGTCCGCCGCCGGATATCCGCAAGGGGCTGCTGCTGATGGCTCTGGTGATTGGGCTGCTGGGCGGGTCCGGCCTGGCCCTGGCCGAGGTCGTGCATGCCTTGCTGCCCTGCCGCCGCGATTGATGGGCCCGATCAACTCCCCGGCTTGAGGATCGCGTCCACTACCCGCACCGCGTTGCCGACGCCGTCTTCGGCGCGCAGGCGTTCCCCCAGGGCGGCGGCCCGTTCGCGAATCGCCTCATGCTCAACCGCCACGCGAATCGCATACGCCAGCCGCCCGGCGGTAAGCTGCCTGTGCGGGATCGGCTGCGGCCCCGCGCCCAGGGCGGCCACCCGGCTCGCCCAGAAGGGCTGATCGCCCATGAACGGCACCACGATCGACGGCGCGCCGGAGCGCAGTCCGGCCCCGGTTGTGCCCGCCCCGCCGTGGTGGACGATGGCAGCCATCTTCGGGAACAGCCATTCGTGCGGGCAGCTTTCCGTCAGGGGATAGATCGTCTCCGGCAGGTCACGCCCGGCAGTTTCGCCGGGGCGCACGGCCAGCACCCCGCGCTGCCCGGCCCGGACGAGCGCCTCGATCACCAGCGCCAGCCGGGCGGGATTGTCCTGCATGGCCATACTGCCGAAACCGACGTAGACCGGCTGCGAGCCGGAGTCCAGGAAGCGGACGAGAGCGGCGGGCGGCTGCCAGCTTTCGTCCGGCGGCAGGGTCCAGTAGCCGGTGACGTGGCGGAAAGCAGGCCAGTCAGCGGGATGGGGCACCACGGCCGGGCTGTAGGCGTGCAGCCAGGGCACGGCCTGCCCGTTGATCTGTGTGTACGGGTAGGTCAGCGGCCGGATCGGCGGCAGGTCCAGGTAGCGCCGCCGGAAGTGGTTGGCCATCGGCCAGGTGGGCAGGGCGAAAATCTGCTCCTCGAAGCGGTGGGTGAGCCAGTTCAGCGCGCCCATCTGGGGCAGGTCCACCGGAAAAACCGGGCTGGGGAAGGCCCGTGTCTGGCCCAGCGGTTGGAGCACGGCCACCAGGTAGGGGATGCCGAATTTCTCCGCGCAGGGCTGGGCCGGGATTATGGCGATCAGGGAGGCGATCAGGGCGTTGGCCTGGCGGGCGATCTCCACCTGGCGCTGCATCATCCCGGTCATCACCGGGCGGGCGCTGCGCAGCAGGTCCAGCACCGCCTGCACGGTATTGCGTCCCGAATCCAGCGCCGCCTGGAAGGTGTCCAACTGCATGTCGGCCATGCGGAAGCCCAGCGAGAAGAACTCCAGTCCGGCCCCACGGACCAGGCCCTCGTAGTCGTCCAGGGCGGCGACGGTTACGCCGTGTCCGGCCGCCTTCAGCCCGCGCCCCAACGCCACGTAGGGCTGCACGTCGCCGCGCGATCCGAAGGCCATGATGACGAGATGCATGGGGGATTTACTTCCGCGAGCAAAAGGCGCTGAATTCGCGCTCAAGCACGGCCACCGCTGTCCCGACTCCGTCTTCGGCGCGGATGGTCTTTCCCAGGGCGGCCGCCCGCTGGCGGATGCCCTCGTGCTCGACCGCGATCCGAATCGCGTAGGCCAGCCGTTCGGTCGTGAGCTGGCCGCGCGGGATGGGCTGCGGCCCGACGCCCAGGGCGGCGACGCGGTTGGCCCAGAAGGGCTGATCGCCCATGAAAGGCACGGGGATGGTGGGCACACCGGCGCGCAGACCGGCGGCGGTCGTGCCCGCCCCGGCGTGATGCACCACCGCCGCCATGCGGGGGAAGAGCCAGTCGTGCGGGCAACCCTCCAGCGCGAAGATCGTGTCCGGCAGATCGGCGGCGCGGATGTTGTCCGGCATCCCGGTGGTGGTCATGCCGCCCCAGCGGGTGAGCAGCACCCCGCGCTGCCCGGCCCGGTCGAGGGCCTCGACCACGAGCCGGGTCAGGGCCGCCGAGTCGCGCCCGGCCATGCTGCCAAAGCCGATGTAGACCGGCGGCGGGCCGGCCTCCAGGAAGGCCGCCAGATCGGGGGGCGGCTGCCAGTCCGGGTCAGTGTCCACAAACCAGTAGCCGGTGGTGTGGTGGGTGAGCGGCCAGTCGGCCGGGTGGGGCACAACCGCCGGGCTGTGGGCGAACAGCCAGGGGATTGGACGGCCGTGGGCCGCGCGGTGCGGGTAGGCCAGGGGCGGGCGGGGCGGCAGGCCCAGGCAGGCGCGCCGGTACAGGTTCGCGCCCCAGCCGGTCGCCAGGGAGGCGAAACGCTCGATGAACAGGTGGCTCAGCAGGTTGAGCGGGCTGCCCGGCGGCGGGTTGTTGGGCAGGATCGGGCTGGGGAAGGCGCGCGTCCGGCTGGCGGGCAGGACCATGCTGACCGCGTAAGGGATTGGGTGGGCTTCCACGTATTCGCGGGCGGCGACCATGCCCAGCAGCGTCCCAATCAGGGCGTCGGCTTGCCGGCAGGCCTCGTGCTGGCGGCGCATCACCCGCTCGACCAGGGGGCGC
>JARKOQ010000181.1 GCA_029976005.1 Aggregatilineales bacterium
ATCCTGGCGGCGATCGAGGGCAACATCCGGCAGGGGCGGCCGACGCCGGTGGGCAAGTTCGACAGCGTGGAGGCCCTGGAGGCGTTCTTCAACACCTTCGGGCGGACGGAGACGCACGAGCTGGCGGACGGCACGACCGAGAGCGTGACGGTCATCGACTTCGACAGCGACCAGTTCCTGGGCGTGACGGGCGACTTCAAGTGGGAAAGCCCCGGCAGCTTTGGCGACGACGTCGAAAAAATCCTGGGACTGCTCTTTTACCTGATGCTCCAGCACACCGAGATTCCGGAATTCGTGTGGGGCAACGCGATCGCTTCTTCGAAAGCCTCAGCCGAGAGCCAGATGCCGCCCTTCGTGCGCTGGGTGGACAAAAAGCGCGGCGAGGTGGAGGGTTGGGCGCTGGAGGTGGCGCGGGTGGTGCTGGGCTACCTGGCGCTGACCGAGCCGGGCGTGAGCGCGGCCGACGAGCCGGTAGCGCAGTGGGAAGACCTGACCGGTAGCGACGGGCGGCTGACGCTGGACACGCTGACCTGGGCCGTCACGGAGGGGCTGGTGGACGACGAGACGGCGCTGCGGATCGCGCCGCTGCCGATCGACGCGGGGGACATCCCGGCCATCCTGAGACGGGCGCGCAAGGAAGCCGAGGAACGGGCGGCGCAGGCGCGGACGTTTGACTTCCAGGCCAGCCTGGGCGACGAGGCGGACCGGCTGGAAGCCCAGGACGACGAGACGCAGGACGACGGCCAGCAGGACAACGAGCCGCAGGCACCGGCGCGGCGGAACAAGCCGCGCGAGATGGCGAGGGCAGCCTGATGGCCGAGACGTGGGGGAGCCGGCAGCTCCGGCACGAGCGCGAGATGGATGCCCGGCTGATCCAGGACCTGCGCGAGCTGGGCCAGGGGGTGGGGCGGATCGTGATGCGCCACGCCACGGGCCGGGACGCGGAGGGTCAGCGCATCGTGCCGAACAGCCGTTCTGAGCGGGAGGCCCTGCGGCGGGACATCTGGCGCGAGGCCCTGAAGCCGTACTTCATCGGGGGCGGCGACGAAGCGCTGGACGGGCCGACCCCACGCTCGCCGTACACGCGGCTGATGGTCGAGGGGATCAAGGGCGCGGTGGACATCCAGGCGGCGCGGCAGGTGGCGATTATCGAAAAGGCGTGCAAGGACGAGGTGGTCCTTCGCTGGCTGACGGGGGCACGCCCGATGGGGATGGCCGCGACGCCGGCCGAAATGGCGCGGCGCGGGGGGCTCATCCGGGAGCAGGGGCCGCGCGGGGCGCGGACGCTGAGCTACGACCCGTACCACCTGTTCGTGGACCCGAACGGCTACCGGCTGAGCGACCGGGTCTGGAACACCAGCATCGAGGTGCGGCGGCGGATCGACCAGGTGCTCGACTACCAGATCCCGCGCCACATGGCGGCGGTGGACATCGCCACGCGGCTTGAGCAGTACATGACCCCGGAAGCGGCGCGGATGCGCACCAGCACGCCGTACGGGGTCGAGGGCAGCTACGCGGCGCGGCGGCTGGCCCGGACGGAGATCACGGCGACGGCGGGCCGGTCGGCGGTGAGCGCCAACCTGGCCAACCCGTACGTGGACGGGACGGACTGGGCGCTAAGCGCCAGTCACCCCGGCAAGGGACCGGAGCCGGACATCTGCGACGACCTGTGCACGATCGACAAGGCCGGGGTGCGAGTGCGCGACCCCTACCCGAACGACGGGGTGCCGGCGTACCCGCCCCACCCCCATTGCTTCTGCACTCTGCGGCCGGTCGTGACGCGGACGCCGGCGCAGGTGACGGCGCAGCTCCGGGCGGAGATTCAGGCGGCCACGCCGCGGGCCATGCGACTGCGCGGGGCGTTCAACCCGGACTGGCTGAGCCAGGCGCTGCTGGCGGGGACGTTCCTGGCGGCGGTCCTGGGCTGGACGGAGGCGGAGGCGGCATGAGTGACTTCAAGCGCGTGGCCTTCGTGTGGGGCGGCTTTCCGGAACATACGCCGCAGCGGCATCCCGAAGCCCCGCTGCTGGGCATGGATGGCATGGCCGGGGCGCTGGACTGCGACGTGCTGGCCTGGGAAGACGAGCCGCCGGACCTGGGGCGCTGGGACGTCTTCCTGGTGCAGATGTTCAACATCGGTAAACACCAGGTGGCGCAGATCCGGGCGCGGCGGCCGGGCGCCTTCATCGTCGGACTGCCGGACCCACCGCCGGAACACGTGTTCGATCCCGGCATGACGGACCGGGCGGACAGCCTGCGCGACGAACTGGCGCTGTGCGACGTGATTGGCGCGCGGTGCCTGGACGGGCGGGACACGGCGGTCTACGCGGCGCTGCTGGACAAGCCCTGGCTGGCGATGCCGGGGCCGCTGCAAACGGCGGCATGGTTCGGGGCGCTGAGCGAGGAGTTCGAGAGCGAAGACCTGATCGTGACCTGCGACCACTCCTGGAACCCCCAGCACACGGCGGGCAACGTGGCCGCCGTGGCGCGGCTCCAGCGCGAGACGGGCTGGCCGGTGATCTACGCCGACGCCACTCCGCAGACCCAGCAGATGGCGCGGGCGGCGCGGATGATCGACGTGACGTTCTACCCGAAGCTGCCCCTGGGCGAGTTCGCGGCGCTGGCCGCGCGGGCGCGGATCGGGATCGACCTGTACGCCGCGCACAGCATGGGGCGGAACGGGATCATCTTCGCGGCGGTCGGGACGCCGTGTATCACGAGCCGCACGACGCAGTCCGCCGGGCATCCGCAGGTGGACCCGTGGCGGCCGGACGAGGCCGTCGAGGCAGCGCTGGCGCTGATCAACGACCAGGGCCGGGCAATTGAAGCCGTTATCGCGGGCGACCAGGCCATCGAGGCCTACAGCGTCCAGGCAACGCGGGAGCGGGTCGGGGCGCTCCTGGAGAGGCAGGG
>JARKOQ010000189.1 GCA_029976005.1 Aggregatilineales bacterium
ATCCAGTGGGTGATCCTCAGCTACGTGCTCGTCATCGCGAGCCTGTTGCTGCTGGTGTCGCGCCTTGGCGACATGCGCGACAAGAAGCGCATCTTCTCGACCGGGCTCGTCATCTTCCTCGTCGCCTCCCTGTGCTGCGGCCTGGCCCCTTCGGCGTCCTGGCTCATCGCCTTTCGGGCGCTGCAAGGCATCGGCGCGGCCATGACGCAATCGCTCGGCATGGCCATCGTCACGCAGATCGCGCCGCCGTCGAGCCGCGGCCGGGCGCTGGGGTTCATCGGCGGCACCGTGGCCATGGGGCTCATGATCGGGCCGCCCCTGGGCGGCATTCTCATCGCTATTCTCGGCTGGCGTTCGCTGTTCCTGCTCAACCTACCCATCGGCCTCGTCGCCTTGTGGGTGGTGGCCAGGCGCATGCCGCACCTGCCGCCCGTGAAAACGGGCGACCGCTTCGACCTGCCGGGCGCGGCCGCGGCCAGCCTGACGCTCGGCGCGTACTGCCTGGGCATGACCGCGATCCAGCGGGGCGGCTTCGCCGATCCCACCGGTCTTGCGCTCCTTGGCCTGTCCCTGGTCGGGCTTTTCGTGTTCGTGGCCATCGAGCGGCGCGCCGCCCAGCCCATGCTCGACCTGACGCTTTTTTCCAACCCGCTGGTCACGCTGCCGCTTTGCATGGCGGTGCTGGTCTTCATCACCGGGGCCAGCGGCTTCATCATGCCGTTTTTCTTCCAGTCGGCCCAAGGGAGGTCCGTGACCGAAATGGGCCTGCTCATGATGCTGCTGCCGGCGTCCATGGCCCTGACCGCCCCGGTTTCCGGGTCGCTGGCCGACCGTTACGGCTCCCGGGGCATCTGCCTGCTCGGGCTCGTGGTGCTGTGCGGCGGCTGCTTTTCCCTGGGCACGCTGACCGTGGCCACGCCCTGGTGGGGCTACCTGCTGCGCACCTTGCCCGTGGGCCTTGGCATCGGCATCTTCCAGGCCCCCAACAATTCCTCGATCATGGGGGAGATGCCGCCGCACCGCCTGGGCGTCGGGTCCGGTCTCGCCAACTACGCGCGGGTGTTCGGGCAGTCCACGGGATTGCCGCTGGTGGGAGCGATATTCAGCGCATTGGTGCTGTCCTCGGGCCACATGGGCGCGCGGGCGGAATTCACCAACGCCGCGCCCGAGGCGCTGGCCGCCGGCGTGGCCGGGGTCTTCCGCTGGCTGGGCTGCCTGCTCTTCCTGGCCATCGCCCTGGGGGCGTTCGCCTGGCGCATCGAATCCAAACGGCGCAGGATCAGAGCCGTCCAGCCGCCAGCGGACGCCTAGCGTCGCAATCCCGAAATGCGCCGTTACATTTCGAGAACAATATCTTGCAATGATTCTTCTTTCTGAAATTCCGCGCTAGGCCGCCGCGACTTCCTCCGCCTTGTCGAAGAGCTCCCGCCGCACCCGGTCGCGCTCGCGCTCGACCTGCTCCTCCGTGGCCCCGAGTTCCTCCATGAGCCAGGCGGTCATGGAAAGCGCCACCTCGCCCTCGCTGGAAAAGACGGCCTGCACCCCGGCCGCGCGCAGGGCCTCGGCCTCGCGCAGGTAGCCGGCCCGGCTGACGACCCGCAGGGACGGGGCCAGGTCCAGGGCCGCGGCCGCGATCTCGCACGCATCGAGGCCCGAGGCCG
>JARKOQ010000074.1 GCA_029976005.1 Aggregatilineales bacterium
TGACCCGTCCGCCCGCGCCCAACGGACTTCTCCGCTGGAATCATCCTCACTCCACCCCCAGCAACCCGCCCTGCAGCGCCCACAGCCGCGCGTAGAGGCCGCCCTGGGCCAGTAGTTCCGCGTGAGTCCCGCGCTCGACGATCCGCCCGGCGTCCAGCACCAGGATCGTATCGGCGTCCTCCAGCCCGATCAGGCGGTGGGTGATGATCAACGTGGTGCGGCCCTGCATCAGCGCCCGGATCGCGCCCAAAACCGCCTGCTCGGTCACGGCGTCCAGGTTGGCCGTGGCCTCGTCCAGGATCAGCAGCGGCGCGTCCTTGAGCAGCGCCCGCGCGATCGCGATCCGCTGGCGCTCCCCGCCGCTGAGGGCCAATCCCTGCTCCCCCACGTAAGTACCGTACCCCTCCGGCAGGCCCATGATGAAGTCGTGGATCTGCGCTTGCCGGGCAGCAGCAACCAGTTCGGCCTCGCTGGCCTCCGGCCGGGCGATGCGCAGGTTCTCCCGGATCGTGGTGCTGAACAGGTGGGTGTGCTGGGCAACGACGCCCAGCCGGGCGCGGACCTCGTCCGGCGGGAGGGCGCGGATGTCCTGCCCATCCAGCGCGATCCGGCCCGTGTCGAACTCCCAGAAGCGCAGCAGTAAATTGACCAGGGTCGATTTGCCCGCCCCGCTCGGCCCGACCACGGCCACCCGCGCCCCCGCCGGGACGGCGAAGGTCACGTCCGCCAGGGCGGGCAGTTCCGGCGCTTCGCCGCGGGGAGAGGGATACTGGAAGGTCAGCCCTTCAATGATCACCTCACCCCCCGGCCCCCTCTCCACGTGTGGAGAGGGGGAGTCGAGCGCCGCGAGACGGGGGTGAGGTGGGGGTGGTACATCGACCACCTCCATCAGCCGCCGGGCGGCTTCCAGATTGCTTTCCAGGAATTGGAAGGTCTGCGGCAGCGGGATCACGGCCTCGAAGGCGGCCACGGTCGCCAGGGCCAGCGCCGCCAGGTTGACGCCCTCCACGCGCGGGATGGCCGCCGCCAGGACCGCGAGCATGGTCAGGCTGACGATCAGGACGCCCAGCCCGGCTTGCAGCCCGTCGAGCACGGCCATCTGCTGCTGGCGGCGGATCAGGCGGGCGCTGGCCGCGCGCACCTCGTCCAGCCGGGCGGCCTGCGCCCCGTAAGCGACCGTATCCGCCATACCCTGCAAGCCATCCACCAGCGCGGCGTTCAACGCGGCCCGCTCCGCGATCAGGGCGCGGCCCGGCGTGCGGCCCAGGGCGCGCGTCAGCAGGGGGACGCCCATCCCCAGCGCGATCATGCCCGCCAGGGCGATCCCCGCCAGCAGCGGCGCGAAGCTGCCCAGGAAGACCGCCGCCAGTCCCGCCACCGCCACCGCCACCAGGGGCGGCGCAAGCACGCGCACGTAGAAGTCCTCCAGGCTGTCCACGTCCGCGCCGATCCGGCTGAGCAGGTCGCCGCTGCGGTACTGCATCAGCCGGGCAGGGGCCAGCGGCTCCAGCGCCGTGTAGAACCACACCCGCAGCCGGGTCAGCAGCTTGAAGGTGGTGTTATGGGAAACCAGCCGCTCCAGGTAGCGGAAGACCCCGCGCGCAATCCCGAAGAAGCGCACCCCGACCACCGCGACCTGGATGGCCGCGATGGACGGCTGTAAGGCGGCCGTGGCGATGATCCAGGCCGAGGTCGCCATCAGCCCGACGCTGGCCCCCACGGTCAGGAAGCCGAGCAGGGTCGAAAGCAGCATCCAGCGCCAGAAGGGGGCGGCCAGCGAGAGCAGACGCAGCAGAGGGGAAGGAAATGTTGAATTTTGAATGTTGAATGTTGAATTGGAGGCGTTGGATAGAGTCGGGTGCATGGTCATCGATCGGGTGAAATGGCGCGGCCAAAAAAGCGGGCGGGATGAGACAATGGGTGTAGGGACAGGGCATCGCCCCGTCCGCCTGTGTTCAACCGCCGACGGTGCCGGTGTAACCCAGCAGAGGCAACCGTTCAGTAAGGTTTGTGGGCGAGATCGCCGAGCAGCGGCGTGAAGTGCTTCAGATTACAGGTATATAGCGGAATGCCCAGGCGGTGATTGGCCGAGGCGATCAGGCAGTCCATGCTATCCAGGCCGTGACTGAGGTGCAGGCGAGCAGTTGGCGGATGGCCCATTCGCTGTCCTGGGCGAGCACCTCGACGCGCTCGAAGCGCCGCCTGTTCTGCCTGCCGATCGGGGGCGCCTTGGATGACTTCCAACCAGACGACGGCCGAGACGCCCAGCGATCCTTGTTGAGCCAACCAGGTCACGGCGGGAGGATGGCCGCGCAGGACATCCACGACCACCGCCGTATCCAGCAGCGCCGCGATCATGCGCGCCGCGCTTTCCGGTCGCGCCGCTGCCGGGCGACCCAGGCGAGTCCATCCTCCGTAACCAGCTCATGCCAGACGCCGGTCAGGCCCGCATTCACGATTTCCGCGCCGGTGGCCGGTTCCGTATGCATCAACGCTTCGATTTCGTCCTCGGTCAGCGGCGCTTCGCCGGTCCGTTCGATCCGCACCCGGACTTCGCCGGGCGGTATCCCGGCGGGAAGTTCAACTTCCAGCCGGCCTTTCCGAGTAATCCGTCCCCTGAGTTCCAATGCATCCACGGCATTTACCTCCCAACCCGCTGTTCTGGATAATTCTACTCTACACCATTTTGGGGCCTTCATCCAGGCGAGCAGGAGATGCCTGCCCGCCTCCATACGCCGCGAACAGGCGGCTGTACAGCCCGCCGGAGGCGACCAGATCGGCGTGCGGCCCGGCTTCGACCACGCGCCCGCCCTCCAGCACCAGAATACGGTCGGCGCGGGTGACGGTTAACAGGCGGTGGGCGATCACCAGCGCGGTGCGCCGTGCCAGCAGGCGCTCGATCGCGGCCTGGACCAGGGCCTCGCTCTCGGCGTCCAGGTTGGCCGTGGCCTCATCCAGGATCAGGAAGGGCGCGTCCTTCAGGAAGGCCCGCGCCAGGGCGATCCGCTGGGCCTGCCCGCCGCTGAGGCGCGCCCCGCGCTCCCCGATGAGCGTGTTATAGCCCTCCGGCAGGGCGCGCAAAAAGTCATCGGCGTGGGCCTGACGCGCTGCCCAGGTCACCTCGTCGGGCGTGGCCTGCGGCCGGCCCAGCCGGATATTATCCAGGGCGCTGGCGTAAAACAGATACGGCCGCTGGGGAACCCACGCCACCCGCGCCCGCCATTCGTCCGGGTCGATGGCCTCCAGCGGCACGCCGCCCGCCGTGATCGTTCCGCTTTGGGGCGCGATAAAGCGCAGCAGCAGGGCCGCAATCGTGCTCTTGCCCGCGCCGCTCGGCCCGACCAGGGCGACTTGCTCCCCCTCCGCCAGCGTGAAGCTCACCCCATCCAATGCCGCCCGCTGCCCGTCCGCGTAGGCGTAGGCCACGTCGGAAAACACAATATTGAACCGCCAAGACGCCACCTCACCTCCCGACCTCCTCTCCACACGTGGAGAGGAGGAGAAAGCAGGCAGGGGTATACCCTTCTCCTGTTTTTCCTTGGCGTCCTTTGCGTCTTGGCGGTTCGATTTGCCTTTGTCGTCCGTCTCCAGGATCGCAAAGATGCGCCGCGCGGCCTCCACCCCGGCCATGCCCGCGTGGAAGCGCGTGCCGAGCGTGCGCAGGGGCAGGTAGTATTCCGGAGCCAGGACCAGGACGAACAACGCCCGCTGGAAGTCCAGCCCGCCGTACAGCAGCCGCACGCCGATCTCCACCGCGACGATCGCCGTGCTGATCGTTGCCAGCATCTCCAGCGCCAGCGCCGAGAGGAACGCCACCCGCAGCACGCCCAGCGTCGTGCGCCGCCAGGTCTCGCTGATCTGCCCGATCACCTCGATCTGCTTGCGGCTGCGGCCCAGCAGCTTGAGCGTGGTCAGGCCTTGCAGCACATCCAGGAAGTGGGCGCTCATCCGGCTGAGCACGCCCCACTGGCGGCGCGTCAGGATTTGCGCCGCCTTGCCGATCAGGATCATGAAGAACGGGATCAGCGGCGCGGTCACGAACAGCACCAGACCGGACAGGGGATCGGCGGGAAAGACGACGATCAGGTAGGTCACCGGGACGAGCGCCGCCAGCGCGATCTGGGGCAGGTACTGGCCGAAGTAGGCGTCCAGTTCTTCGACGCCTTCCAGCAGGGTATGGGCCAGCTCGCCGGAGCGCTCCGCCTGGGTGTAGGCCGGGCCGAGCGCCAGCAGGTGGGCGAACAGGCGCTCGCGCAAGTCCTGCTTGATCCGGCCCGCCACCTGCTGCCCGGTGAGCGTTCCGCTCCAGGTCGCCAGGGCGCGCAGCCCGGCGATTCCCGCCAGCCCCAGCAGGAGCGGCGTCACGTCCGCCAGGGACGCCCCGCCCAGGAAGACCCGGTCGATCGCGCCGCTGAGCAACCCGGCCTGGAGGACCATCAGGATTCCCCCCAGCACCCCCAGCAGGATGGTCAATCCCAGTCCCAGGCGCACGGAACGGGTCAGGCGGAGCAGGCGGCGATCGAGGTTCATAGGCGGCGGTTGGTGGGTGGTTCCGGGTGAATGGTGAAAAGTCGACCGTGTTCAATCGTCAGTTCAAGCCGACTGACGGCGTGATTATGCCCACGCCGGGCGGTCGGGGGCAAAAACAGGGGGGATGATGCCGGTAGGGACGTTCAATTGAACGTCCTACCGGCGCGATTTGGGATATCCGGTTCAATCTGCGACATCCTGGATTAAACCTGGGATATTCCGGGGATTCAGGCGGCTGACTTGCGATTCCTGCCCTGGGGCAGCCAGTTCGCCAGGAAGTTGAGCGTCACCAGGCCGATTCCCAGCGCGATCCACACCCCGCGCCAGCTCATGGGCCGCGCTGCGCTGCCTTCCGCCAGCGGCGGCATGGCCGGATCGACGTACAGCGCCAGCCGGTCGAAGTCAGGGGAGGGCGTCCCGGCCTGCCTGATCAAGGCCTTGACCTCGTCCGTCAGGAGCGCCATCTCGTCGCGGGCAGCGTTGGCGTGGCTTTCCAGCATCAGTTGGACGCTCTTTTCCTGGTAAGCCTGGCGCAGAACGAGCATCTGGAACGGCTCCGGCAGCCACTCGATCAGGACGCGCAGCTTAAACGGCGTGATCGGGATTCCCAGGGCGCGCAGCGCGACGAAGCCTTCCTTCATGGCGCGCACCATCAGGAGCAGGGCATCCCGCGTGCGGGCCGCGCGGGTGATGTCGCCCCCGGCGGCGTAGATCGCGTTGGCGATCGGGGTAACGACGACGGCATGGGTTTTGAGCCAGGCATCCATGTGGGCGCTCAACTCGACCGGCAGGTTGGCCTGCTGGAAGGCCGCGACGATCGCGCTCAGGCGCGGGGTGATCGCGCCGTCCAGCTCGCCCAGGGTCGTCGCCTGGATTCCGCCGTCCATCAGGCGGGCGTAGACGACGTGCCCCTCGCGCCGGCCGCCCGCGCCGGGGAAGCCGAGCAGCACGCGCTCCCGGCCCAGGGCAGCGATATAGGCGTCCGGCCCGGCGGCGTTGTTGACCATGAACAGGACGTTGGGCGTGGCCTGGTTGGCGGCCAGCGCCGGGAGGATCGCCGCGACCTGGTTCTTGCGCATCAGCACCACGACCAGGTCGTAGGCGTCGTCCGGGGCCAGGGCCTCGACCACCTTGACCGGCGTGGTCGTGCGCACCCCCGTCTCCGGGTCTTCGATCACGATGCCGTGCTGGCGCAGATCGGCCAGACGCTGGCCGCGCGCCAGCACGGTCACGTCCAACCCGGCCTGACTGAGCCGCGCGGCGTACAGGCTGCCCAACACACCCGCGCCGTAAAAGAGAATCTTCATGTGCAGTCTCCTTGAAAGAAGCTGTTGGCGATCGAGTTCAGTGCCGGGCGAAGGGCCGGTTTGTCTCTTCCCCCTCCGGGCTTTTCGCCCTGGCCGTGGCTGGCGCGATCGCTCTTTTCCAGCTAACCACCAGCCGCCGCGCTCGATTCCCCCAATCTTTGGGGCTGGTCGCCGATCAGACACGATGTTAAGAAAGAGATGTGTGCCGATCCAACCAGGGATCGTACACGTTTGGGCGAGAGATAGCCAGCGGCCTGTGGCCTGCCAGAGGAGCGGTTTCCCGGCTGTGGGTTTCGGGAAGCCGGGAGGGCCATCCGGCCGCGGCCGATTGCCCCATCAGGCTGAAGACAGGGGGGATAGCGGAGGGCCGCCCGGGCCGGGCGACCGTCTGCCTGTTCGCCTTTCCCGGCCCGGAGGCAAACCATGATCACCATCCGCTACCTGATCTGGGATGTGGACGGCACCCTGTTCGATACGTACCCCGCCTTCGAGCAAGCCATGGCCGAGGCGCTGGCCGCGCTGGGAGCGCGGCCGGAGCCGGGCGAGATCGCGCCCCTGCTGCGCGATTCCCTCTCGGACGCTGCCCGCCAGCTTGCGCTGCGCCATCGTCTCGACCCGCAAGCCCTCCAGGCCGGCTTCGGCCAGCGCTACCGCCACCTGCTGCTGCGCAACCAGCCGCCGTTCCCCGGCGCAGTGGAACTCTGCGCCGGGATCGTGGATTGCGGTGGGGCCAACTACATCGTCACCCATCGCGGCCGGGCCTCGCTTGACCGGCTGCTGGCGGCCTTTGGCATGGCCGATCTGTTCGCGGACGCGATCTGCGCCGACGAGGGCTACCCGCGCAAGCCCGATCCGGCCGCCTTCCTGGCCCTGATCGAGCGCCACGGCCTGTCCCCCGCCCAGGGCCTGGCCGTGGGCGACCGCCCGATCGATATCCAGGCCGGACAGGCCGCCGGGCTGCGCGCCTGCCTGTTCGGGCCGGATAGCGCCCCCGACCTGCGGCCGGATTATCACGTCCGGTCCATGGCCGACCTGCACGCCCTCCTCTTTCCCGACGCCCAGGTGGTATCATAGAGCAGCGTCGAAGCGGCAGTGAAAATGCAGAGACAAGAGGCAAGAGACAAAGAGGCATGAAAAAGCGGCAAAGCCTGCGCATGTCGTTTTTGCCTTTGGCTGACCGCTGAGTGCTGAAAGCTGACCGCTATCTTCCGAGGGGCCTCATGCGCTTTCGCTACCTGCTGTGGGACATGGACGGCACGCTGTTCGATACCTATCCGGGGATCAACCGGGCCGTGGTGGATGCCTTCGCCGAATTCGGGGCGGCGGTCGACCGGGCGGTCGTGGCCGAGCTGCTGACCGAGACGGTGGGCTATTGCATCGAGGTGCTGGCCGCGCGCTACGGCGTGGACGAGCCGGCCGTCTTCGACGCCTACCTGCGCCGCGCCCAGGCGATGCCGGAAGTGACCCATCCCCCGTTCCCCGGCGCGCTGCGCATCTGCCGCCGCCTGATCGCGGCGGGCGGGGCCAACTACATTTTCACCCACCGCAACCGGGTTTCGCTGGATCGCTTCCTGGCCGTGCACGGCATGGCCGATCTCTTCGCGGATACCCTGACTCTGGATCAGGGCTACCCGCGCAAGCCCGATCCGGGCGGCTTCCTGGCGATCATCGCGCGCAACAAGCTGCCCAAGGCCGAGGTGCTGGCCGTCGGCGACCGCGACCTGGACATCCAGGCCGGGATCGGCGCGGGCATCCGCACCTGCCTGTACCGGACCGTCCCCTCCCCCGACGCCCGGCCCGATTACGTCATCCAGGACTATGCCGAGCTGGAGGAGCTGCTGTTCGGGGTGTAGTGAAGGCGCGGATGTGTAGGGGCGGGATGTTGAAGATTGATAAATTAATCCAGTAATCGGGCGAGTGCCAATGGGGTCGCGCATCGATCCACCGCCGAGGACTCAAGTCCCCGGCTACGGAGTCAAACAAGCCTGCTGAAGCAGGCTCCTGGCCTGGCGCTTCGGGTCTTTGAGTCCGCTTATGAAGGTTAACAAATTGATCCGGTAACGCTGCGGACGATTGTATGGACGACCGGCAGTCGTCCGGGGCGGTTCGCGAACCGCCCCTACGGATGGCGTATCGATCCCGTTACCGGATTATTTTCTTAAGGTTCATTAGCGGACTTTGTATCCTTAGCCCGCGACCTGGCGGCGGTGAGACTGCCGG
>JARKOQ010000205.1 GCA_029976005.1 Aggregatilineales bacterium
GCAGGTGTGCACGGGCGCTGCCCGTGGTGTGGTCTGCGCGGGCGTGCCACGACGCCAGAAAACAAGCGCGTAGACCCCCACGGTGGCCCCCAGGCGCGTTCTGGGGGCTTGCCGCGGGTGCCTACGCACCTGGCGCGTCTCCCCTGCTCTAGCGGCAAACCAGCAGCAGCCGGTCACAACCTCCCGAACCGCACGAACCGGCGTGCGGAGTCAGCAACTCGCGATTGCTGGCCAGGCCATGATCAAGCTCGCCGTCAATTCGACAGCGGGCCCTCGGTCGTGGGCGAATGTCGCTGAGCGGGGTCGGCAGGCGGCGGGCGCTTTCGGGGAGTGGGACCAAGCAAGGCCAGCCATCCCGTCAGGGATGACCGCATCTCATCGTTGAGCTAATCCCGATGCGGTGATGGCGACCGTGCTGGGCTGCTACTACGCCGAGACGTTGCCGGATCTTGGGTCACAGCTGTTCGTGTGATGGGGTAGTGAACTGCTACCCCATCGACCATGTTGCTGGCGCCGGCAATATGGTGCCGCCAGGGGTCGGAATCCGATTCCGCCCCTTCATGTCGTCATTACCGAAAACGCTTCCCACCTCCGGGAAGCGTCCGGCCATCTCCCCGCGCGCGAGGCTGAAACTCATCCTCTCGACTTAGTCGAGAGGATGATCCCGACCTCCCAGCGCGCGCGAGGCTGATCTTGAGCCACTTCTAAGATTCTTAGAAGTGAGCGCCATCTCCCCGCGCGCGCGAGGCTGATCTTTCCGGTATCCCGGAATGTTTCTGGCGCTCGCAACATCTCCTCGCACGCGGGGCGGTGCCTGGATCGTCCTCTCGATTAAGTCGAGAGGACGATCTGTCCTTCGAGCCAGGTCTGCCGTTGAGCGCGAAACCCCACCATGGGCGGCGCAGCCAGACCGCATAATCATGCGCGGCAACGCATCAATATGGAATGAGCATCAGCGGCCAGGCAGCCATATGCAAGACCGTGGTCTGATGACAATCCGCTGTAACGGCAATTCGGGGCCCCTTGGATGCAGCTGGAGGCTGTGAGAGGCCTTGGGGCGGGCTGTGAGAGGCCCAATGACGGGGCTGGAGGGTTGCTGGTTGATCGGTCATCCAATAGTCATGCCGGCATAGTTATGCCATGCCTTGACGGCGATTCACGCTCCCGGGCGGACCTGGTTCGAAGTCGGCCTCAGCGCCGAGGCGGCGGCGAAATTCGCAGATCCGCGAATAGTGGGCGTTTCACGGGAAACCAGCACCCGAGGCGGCGGCGATAGTGGGGAATCTCCCAATAGCCCTCAGCCGGCCTGCAGCGCGGCGAGCAAGCCAACGGCAAGGTCCACGCTGGTGCCGGCGGGCAGTTCGAACGTCCATGTGACCGGCCGGCCGATGATGGGCGCGGTGATCGTCGCGCGCCATAACCACGGGCCGTCGCTGTCGAGCTCGATTTCGGGGGCGTCGGTGGCGACCAAGGTCGCGCCAGGGTTGCCGCGCTCGTCCAGCAGCAGGCCGTCGGCGTCGGTGGTGCAGTTCACGGGGTCGGGCAAGATCAGCGCGGGCGGCGACGCGTAGGGTGCCCTGAGCCAGCGCGCCTCGTCGATCTCCAGGACGACCCTGGCACCCGCGATCGGCAGGCCGACATGGCCCGGCATCGAGGGGCCGACCAGCCGGCCGACAACGCGGCCCAAGGCCACTCCCAACGGCAATTGTTCGGCCATAGTGGCCTCCTTCGTTCGTAAATCGGCGTGGAATCCGGGGAGTCTGCCTCGCGCGCGCGCGACCCGGATCGATTGTTAGGATCCTTAAAATTGTCTCCGAG
>JARKOQ010000208.1 GCA_029976005.1 Aggregatilineales bacterium
ATGAAGGTTAACAAATTGATCCGGTAACGCTGCGGACGGTTGTAGGGACGACCGGCGGTCGTCCGGGGCGGTTCGCGAACCGCCCCTACGGATGGCGTATCGATCCCGTTGCCGGATTATTTTGTGAAGGTGCATCAATCCGCGACCAGGCGATGACACATCCGTGTCACTAATCTCGATGCCCTACTTGAAACGTGTCTCTTCGCGACCTATGCCGGGCGCTAGCGGCGGCTGAAGCGCGGGTCGAGGACGTCGCGCATCCCGTCGCCCAGCAGGTTGAAGCCCAGCACGCCGAGCATGATCGACAGCCCTGGAAAGACCATCAGCCACGGCGCGATCTCGGCCAGGCTGCGGCTCTCGCTGAGCATCAGGCCCCAGGATGGCTCTGGCGGCTGGGTGCCCAGGCCCAGGAAGCTCAACCCGGCTTCGGTGATCAGCGACCAGGAGAGAGCCAGGGTGATCTGGACGATTAAAGGGGCAATCGTATTGGGCAGGATGTGGCGGAAGAGGATGCGCCAGTTGCTCAGCCCCAGACAGCGCGCCGCCGTGACGAATTCCATTTCCTTGAGGGAGAGCACCGGCCCGCGCGAGACCCTGGCGAAGATCGGCGTGTAGACGACGGCGATCGCCAGCACGGTGTTATACAGACCCGGCCCCAGCGCGACCACCACCAGCAGGGCCAGGAGCAGGGTGGGGAAGGCGAAAAAGACGTCCATCGTGCGCATCAGCACGTTGTCGACCCAGCCGCCGGCATAGCCGGCCGTGATGCCCAGCAGCGTCCCGAACAGCGTGGCGAGCGAGACGGACAGCACGGCCACGCGCAGCGAGTTGGAGCCGCCCTTCATGATCCGGCTGGCCAGGTCGCGGCCAAACAGGTCGGTGCCCAGCGGATAGGTCGCGCTGGGGCCGGTAAGCCGGTCGATGGCGTGCTGCTCCAGCGGAGGGTAAGGCGTGAGGCCCACGGTGCCCAGCACGCTGATCAGGACGAAGAAGCCGATCAGAATCAGCCCCACAAACCCGCTACGGTTGCGCACCAGGCGGGACAGCCACCCCGGTTGGTGAAATTCATGCTCGGTCACGGTCACGGCGGGTCTAGCGGTCATAGGAGATTCGGGGGTCGATAGCGGCATAAATCAGGTCCACGGCCAGATTGATGATCACGAAATTCAGGGCGATGAACAGGGTCACGCCCTGCACCAGGGCATATTCGCGCTGGCTGATGGCGTTGACGGCCAGCCGTCCGATGCCGGGCAGCGAGAAGATCGACTCGGTGATGAAGGCCCCACCCAGCAGACCGCCGATTTCCACGCCGATCAGGGTCACGACCGGGATCAGGGCGTTGCGCAGGGCGTGGCGCAGCACGACGGCCCGCTCGCGCAGGCCCTTGGCGCGGGCCGTGCGTACGTAATCCTCGCCCAGCACCTCCAGCATCGAGGAGCGCGTCATGCGCATGACCGACGACGCGAACGAGAAGCCCATCGCGCTCGCCGGGAAGATGAGCTGTTGCAGGTTGAGGAGCGGGTCCTGGGTGAACGCGGTGTAGTTGCCGGAATTGGGCAGGATTCCGAAGTACACAGACAGCACGTAAATGATCAGTGTGCCGAGCAGGAAGTTCGGCACGGCCAGCCCCAGCATGGAAAAAATCCGGCCGAAGAGATCGATGAAGGTGTTATGCCGGATGGCCGACATGATGCCGATTGGCAGGCCAATCATCAACGCAATAAAAACGGAGAGAATCGCCAGCTCCACGGTCACGGGAAAGCGATCCAGGATCAGTTGGGTGACCGGCTGTCCGTGACGGATGGAAAACCCCAGGTTGCCCTGGACGGCGTTGCCCAACCAAGAGAAGTACTGCTCCAACAGCGGTTTGTCCAGCCCGTAGTATTCTTCCAGGGCGGCGCGCTGGTTCGCGGTGAGCATCCCGGCTTCCGTGCCCAACTGAGCGGTGATCTGGTCGCCCGGCACCAGCCGGATCGCCAGGAATACCAGGATCGATACTCCTAATAAGGTGGGAAGAAAAGCAATCACCCGCTGAACGAAATAACGTCCCATAACTCAATCCGGTCTGCCACGTAGAGGCTCTACAGGGAAAGGCGAGGGCGGCCGCAGGCAGCCCTCGCCCGGTTCACACGTTCGATTCGATGTCTAGCGCTGGAGCGAAACTTCGTAGAGGTAATACAGCGAGTCGTTGGCACCCGGCTCCCAGCCTACCACGGCCGGCTGGGCGGCGGTATAGGTGTAACCGGCGTACAGCCACACCCATGGGGCCTTCTCGGCGAGCTGGCGCTCCAGTTCCCTGAAGATTTCGATACGGGCCGCCGGGTCGGTTTCCGACTGGCCCTGCTTCATCAGGCTGTCCAGATCGTCGTCGATGTAGCCGGCCACGTTCTGGAAGCGGGCATCATACTGCCAGTAGCGAGAGTACATCGTGTACGGGTCGGTGCGGCCGCCGTTGAGGGCCACGCAGGAGGTGAAGTCACCGGCCAGCCAGCGGTCCACGTAGACGCTCAGTTCCAGGGCTTCGATCTCGACGGTGATGTTGATCTGGGCGAGCTGGGCCTGGATGTTCTGGGCTTCGGAAAGGGCCGTGGGCGGTTCCGCGTTGGCGACCATCACCGGCAGGGTGAAGCCCTCTTCCAGACCGGCCTGGGCCATCAGCTCGCGGGCCTTGTCCAGGTCCTGGGTATAGCAGAATAGATCGTCGACCGGGTTGGCATAGAGGGGCATGGTCAGCGGGCCGGTCACGCGACCTTCACCGAGCGCCGCCACGTCGACCACCTGCTGGCGATCGAGGGCGCAGGCAATGGCCTGGCGAACTTCGAGCTTGTCCAGCGGCTCGATGGCGGCGCGAAGCTGGAGCACATGGTAGGACAGGGCCGGGGTGCGATACAGGCCGATGGTGGAATCGCCGATGAGCAGAGTCGCCACCAGCGGGTCATTGAGCATGGCGAAGTCGATCGTGCCGGCGCGCAGGGCGGCCAGGATCGAGGTTTCGTCGGGGATGATGCGGATTTCGACGCCGTCGACGGCCGGGCCGTCACCCCACCAGTCCGGGTTGGCGGACAGGATGGTGGTTTCTTCCGGGGTCCAGCTTTCCAGCTTGAACGGGCCGGTGCCAATCACGTCGGTCGCCGGGTCGCCGTTGGCGATCACGTCCGAGGACAGGATGGCCGCGTTGCTGCTGGCCATGGCCGAGAGCAGCGGCACGTCGGGCGTGTTGAGGTGGAAGATCACGGTGTAATCGTCGGGCGCTTCCATCGTGTCGATGCTGACGTAATTCGTGCGCGCGGCCGCGCCGGTCTCCTCATTGAGGATGCGCTCGAAGGAGGCGATCACGTCCTCGGCGGTGAAGTCCGAGCCGTCATGGAACTTGACACCCTGGCGCAGGTGGAAGGTCAGGGTGAGGGCATCGTCGGCAAATTCCCAGCTTTCGGCCAGGGCCGGAGCGATATCCAGGTTATGGTCGCTGATCACCAGCGGCTCGTAAATCATGCCGATCAGGGACAGCGAAGCGAAGGCGGTCTGTGTGTGGGGATCAAGGCCGGTCGAGTCGACGGCGCGGGCCATGATCAGGGTGTTGCCGCCCTGGCCCAGCGCGGGCAGGCTGGCAACCAGCAGCGCGGCCACCAGCAGCATGGCCAGCAGCGGGCGATAGACTCTGGATGTCCTCATGGTTTGTTCTCCTCCAGGCAAAAGTGGACAGTAACGGCAATAGCACCAAAACCAGCCGGTCTGGACGGAACCACCTCCTTCCCCGGTTTCGGGCAAATCAAGACAGGTTGGGTCAATCCCTGGTCGAGCCGGTTCAACGCGCTGGATAGGGTTTCCAGAAGATAAGCTCGGTCACGTCGGGCAAGACATACCCAGGGATGGCTCCGATCTGGCGATAGCCATGACGGCGGTAGAAGTCCTGCGCGCCGGTATTAAAATCCGAGACCAGCAAGAAGAAATCGCGTCCCGCATCGAAGGCAAGCTGTTCGGCTTCCTGAAGCAGCAGGCTGCCAATGCCCCGGTTGCCGTAGTCTGGATGGACGCCGATCAGGCGGAGGTAGGCACTGCGTCCAAAGGCGCCCTGGGGCATCACCCAGGCAAAACCACGAGCCAGCGAATCGCCCTCGTCGGCGGCCAGCAGGTGGTCGCCGCGCGTCATGGCCTGCTCGAACATCCGGCAGGCGCTGGCTTCGGTCATGTGGTAGCGCTGGAGCAAGGGCAGGAGGATCATCCAGCGGGCCACCGACGCGATTTCTTCAGCTTGCATGGGACGCACGTTGTACATATTGCCGATTGTACAGCCGTCTCATGCCGGGTGCAATCGGTTCACCTATCCATAGATGGATGTTCTACACTAAACTTAGCTATGACGTGACATCACTATGCCCAGGTTTGCGCCGTCGCAGCAGGGCCAATAGACGCGGCATGAGCGTCTCGTAAGCCCAGTACAGGGGCGGGAAGGGGGCGTAGTCCCACGCGCCGATGTGGCGCACGACCCGGCCGCCGAATCCGCGCTTGAACTGGAAGACTCCCCACATCCGGTCGGATTCGTCGAAGGCGTCCGGCGCGCCCCAGAAGTCGTAGACGGGATAGCCCTGGGCCTTAGCCCACTGGATCGCCGCCCATTGCAGGGCATAGTTTGGCATGCGCTGGCGCTCCTCGTTGGAGGACGCGCCGTAGAAGTACCAGCACTTGGGGCCGAAGTGGAGCAGGATCACGTGGGCCAGGGGTGTGCCGTCCAATTCGGCCAGGAAAGCCTGGGCCAGTCCCGCCCGCATGAAGGTCCCCCACGCCTCCTGGTAGTAGGCCAGCGGGCGGGTCAGGAAGCCGTCGCGCTGGCCGGTTTGGCGGTACAGCTCGTACAGGGTGGGGATGTCCTCCGACCCGGCGGCGCGGATCGTGACATCCTTCTTCTCGGCGGTGCGCACTTTGCGGCGGGTGCTCTGGTGCATGTCCATCAGCAGGGTCTCGGCCGGATGGGTCAGGTCGAGCGTGACCGTGTTGCGGAACTGGACCTGGCTGGCCGAGAAGCGCCAGCCGCGCGCCTTCAGCGCCGCGACCACGGCCTGCCCGGCCGGATCGTCGGCTGCGTCCGGCTCTCCGGGGACGCCCGTGCCCGCGATCACGTCCGGGTCGATCTTGAGCCAGATCGCGCCGCGCCGGCGGGCCAGGGCTTGCAAGTGGTCCAGCACGGCGGCCAGGAGATCGGGCTTCGTGTAGTCTAAGGCCGGGCCTTTGGGCACGTACATCACGCCCAGCGGGCCGACCCGCCGGGTGAGGACCTGGGCGGCGGCGACGGTCTGACCGGCCTGTTGGAAGGCCAGCCGCTCGGCGGTCCAGCCGGTGGTGCGCCGCTTGAACTCGCCCCATTCCCAGGTTTGCAGCACGTGCGCGTTGGGCAGGGGGCGCAGCAGATCGTTCCAGGCGGCGGGATCAGTGATGGACGAGATGGTGAGCATGGGGAATTCTCAATGTCAAATTCCTAACTCTGAATTGGACAGAATGACTGTCGGATGCTGCTGCACGGCGGAGCGAGGGCCGTCTTGCAGCCTGAACAGGAACCAATCACCAGTCACCACCAACCGTTTTCACGAAATACACCCCGCTGACGGGGTAGCCGCTGGCGGTCTCGTAGGTGCCGGGGTGGATCGCGAAGCCCAGGCTGACCTTGAGCGCGTAGTTGGCTTCCTTATCCGTGGACGACCACGAGCGCATCTGGTAGCAGCCCAGGCGGCGCGTCCAATCCAGGGCAGCCAGCTGGAGATCGCGCCCGATCCCCCGGCGGCGGTACTTCTCCTCGACGGCGAAGGTGTAGACGTAGGTCTCGGTCAGCGGCTGGCCGTCCGCGCCCCGGACAATCAACTCCTCGCCGCCGCTCCACTCGGTCGCGGGACAGACGATGTCTTGCACCTTGAACGTGAGATGCCCAATCACTTTGCCCTCGCGGACGTAACCCAGGCAGATCAGGCCCTCGATCAATTCGCTGCCATGCTCGATCACCCAGCGGGCCATATTGACCCGCTTGAGGTGATTGATGCAGTCCGGCCACAGGGCGTTGCCCGGCTCGATGCGCTCGACGGACATGGGGTTCACTCGGCTCCTCGCCCGGCGCGGCGCAGGTAGAGCTGGTACAGGCGGTAGATCGGGGCACTGTAGACGTAGTCCCAGGCGGGCATGCGGCGCACAACCTGGCCGCCGTAGCCGCGCTTGGCCCGATAGACGCCCCACAGCCCGTCGCCGCGGTTCTCGAACTCCGCTTCCAATGTGTCCTCGCTGGCGTCGGGTACGCCCCACAGGTCGTAGCGCGTGCAGCCCTGCTCGCGCGCCCAGCGGATGGCCGCCCATTGCAAGGCGTAGGTTGGCATCCGGTTGCGCTCTTCGTTGGTCGAGGCCCCGTACAGGTACCACGCGGTTTGACCCAGGGCGAAGACCATGATCCCGGCCAGATCGCGCCCGGCGTAGGAGGCGATCAACAGCGCGACGCGGTTCTGCGGCGCAAACAGATCGTAGGCCGCCTGGTAGTAAACCGGGTCGTGCACGCCGAAGGCGTCGCGTTCCCCGGTGACCTGCATCATGGCGTTGAAGCTGGCGACATCGGCGCGGGTGCCTTTGCGGACGACGACGTCTTTTTTCTCGCTCAAGCGGACGTTGTAGCGGGTTTTTTGCTTCATGCGCGCCAGGATGTCCTCTTCGCTGCCGGTCAGGTCGATCACGACCGTGCGCACCGGCTGGACGCCCTGCGGGCTGGGCCGGAATCCGGCGCGGGCCAGGGCGGCGGCGATCGGATCGCTTTCCCCGTCGGGAGCTTCGACTTTCAGCCAGCGCGCGCCGTGCCGCCGGGCGGCGGCGTGAATCTGGCTCCAGAGGCCGGGGGTGTCTGACTCCCACCAGTTTGGGGAGGCGAGGGGGCCTTTGGGGATGTAGGCCATCCAGCCCAAATGGAAGGGCAGACGGCGGTAGAGGATCTGCGCGCCGCCCGTGACTGCGCCTTGTGTGTCCGCCAGGGGCACAATCTCGCTCATCCAGCCGAACTGGCTCTTGAGTTGTCCCCAGGTCGAAAGCTGGAGGAGGTGCGCCTGAGGATGGGCGGCGACAAAGGCATCCCAGGCCGCCGTGATCGATTGGTCGTCCAATATCGCCCCCGGAGGGTTGAGTCCGCGCAGGGGCGAGTATACCCGATGCGCTGTCCCCGGTGAAGGCGCGAGTCCCCACCGCGATTCAAACGGCCGGTCGACGCCGGGCTGACCGGATCGCAACGCCTGTCTCTTGTTTTGTATTCCTGACGGCTTAAGGCTATAATTCGACCCGTCTCACCTGTATCGGAACGCAGTCTCATTGACGCCTCGCGGGCCGGGCGGCATGCCCACGATCAGGGGGATTTCCAAGAAACACGATAGAAGTTGTCAAGTCTAATTGTCGATGTTATACTAGCGACGTTTGTCACAAATCGCGCACCAAAAGTCTTAGAAAACTTGTCGCTGTCTGTCCTTCTGCCCAAGGAGCCACAAGCCATGAACCTTAATGAATGGGCCTTTGTGGGCATCTTTCTGGCGATTGCCGGAATCCTGCCCGCGGTGCCCATCCTGCTCGGTTGGCTGTTAGGCCCACGCAAGCCGAATCCCATCAAGACCGACACGTACGAATGCGGCATCGAGACGGTGGGAGATACCTGGGTCCAGTTCAAAGTCCAGTACTACATCTTCGCCCTGGTCTTCGTCATATTCGACGTCGAAATGCTGTTCCTGTTCCCCTGGGCGGTGGCCTACCAGCGGCTGGACCTGTTCGCCTTTGTGGCGATGACCATTTTCATCCTCCTGCTGACGATCGACCTGTTCATCCTGTGGCGCAAGGGTGCCCTGGAATGGACGTGATGCACCCCGTCAAATTCAATGAGGTCGGTAGGCTCACTATCGGCCTTTTTTGCCTTTTGAGGGAGAGCCATGGTTAAAGATGCCCTGATTCAGGCTGGCATGAACATCGGCTGGGCGACCTTCATCGACCTGCTGCTGGGCGTGATCGTGGCGGCCAGCTTTGGCATGGTCTGGGTGCTGCTGGGCATCTGGATCGAACGCAAGTGGGCGGGGCGCTTCCAGAACCGGATCGGCCCTAACCGGGTCGGCCCGTATGGCAGCATCCAGTCGGTCGCCGACGCGCTTAAGCTGCTGACCAAAGAGGTGATCATTCCGCGCAATGCCGACCGCCCGGTGTATTTCCTCGCGCCGGTGCTGGTGGTCGCCTCGGTGATCCTGATCGCGGCGGTGATCCCCTTCTCCCCGGTGGTGATTGGCACCGACCTGAGCATCGGCATCCTGTACGTGATGGCGGTCAGCTCGATCGGCGCGATCGGTATCATGATGGCGGGGTGGGGCAGCAACAACAAGTACGCCCTGCTGGGGGCGTTCCGCGTGGTGGCGCAACTGATCAGTTACGAGGTGCCGACTGTGCTCTCGGCCATGATCCCGGTCATGATCGCCGGGACGCTCAGCATGCAGGGCCTGGTCCACGGCCAGCATGTGTGGTTCATCGTCTCGGCGCCGGTGGCGGCGGTGCTGTTCTTCATCGCCAGCCAGGCGGAACTGGGCCGCGCGCCCTTCGACCTGCTGGAAGCCGAGAGCGAGCTGGTGGCCGGTTTCAACATCGAATACAGCGGGATGGCCTTCGCCATGTTCTACCTGGCGGAGTTCATGCACAGCTTCTTTGTGGCGATCCTGTTCTCGGTGCTGTTCCTGGGCGGCTGGCGCGGCCCCGGCGCGGAACAGATTCCCTTCCTGGGGATCGTGTACCTGTTCATCAAATCCATCCTCGTGTATTTCGTTTCGGTCTGGCTGCGCCTGACCGTGCCCCGCGTGCGAATCGACCAGCTCCTCAACCTCAACTGGAAGTTCCTGGTTCCGCTGGCGATGATTTACGTCATCTTCATGGCGTTCGTGCTCAAGATCGCGCCCGTCCCCGACCTGAGCGGGGCGCAGGCGATCGCGGCAGGGCCGTATGAAGGCGTGGCGAGCGGCATCTACCGGCTGCTAGGCCCGGATTTCGTGGCGACACTGCCCCAGGCGGGCGTGCTGCTGCTGGCGAACGTGCTCTTCGTGGTTGTGGCGGCGGCCGTCCTGCGCGAGGTCTCGCGGCGCAGACGGATGCGCGTCGAAGACCTGGTGGACGAGACCGATTACAGTGGGGCGGGCGGTGCGGGCGGTTACACGCCGGCCGACCATAGCGAGACGGCTGCGGCTCGATAGCGGAGTTGGCCTATGGAACTGACGATTGAGGTGGTTGTTTTCGCGGTGTTCGCCATCATCACCCTGGCGGGAGCGCTGGGCGTGGTGTTGGCCCGCAACCTGTTCCGCGCCGCGTTGCTCCTGCTGGTGAGCCTGTTCGGCGTGGCGGGGCTGTTCGTGCTGCTGGCGGCGCCCTTTTTGGCGGCGGTACAGGTACTCCTGTACATGGGCGGCATCGCCATCCTGATCATCTTCGGCGTGATGCTCACCCGGGGGATGGTCCAGGCCCGCCAGGTGATGAACTCCCAGTGGGACCTGGCGGCGGTGATCGCGCTGGTCACGTTCGTCATCCTGATGATCGTGATCGTCCAGGTGGCCCAGGGCGAGGGCGCGCCGCTGCCCAGCCTGCCGCGCGGGGATGTCGCCGCGGACAGCATCGCCCAGCTTGGCGCGGCGCTGGTCGACCCGGCCCAGTACGTGCTGCCGTTCGAGGTGGCGTCGGTGCTGCTGGCCGGTGCGCTGATCGGGGCGGTCTACATCGCCCGCGAAGACGAAGCGGAGTAACAGCCCATGATTCCACTCTGGATGTTCCTGGTGGTTGGCGCGGCGCTGTTCGCCATCGGGGTGTTTGGCGTGCTGGCCCGCCGGAATGCGATCGCGATCCTGATGAGCATCGAGCTGATGCTGAACGCGGTCAACATCAACCTGGTGGCCTTCTGGCGCTATCTGACGCCGGAGACGATGAGCGGCCAGGCGTTTGCCATTTTCGTCTTCGTGGTGGCGGTGGCCGAGGCCGCCGTCGGTTTGGCGCTGATCGTGGCAATTTACCGCCGCCGCCAGAGCGTGGTCGCCGAAGACATGAACGTGCTCAAGTGGTAGGTGCGTCCGGCAGTCGTGCGTCCGGTGGGCCGGGCTAACCCGGCCGGAGCAGCTTACAAGAGGACAGTCCTGCATGATCGATTGGACCAATGCCAACTATTTACCGTGGTTGATCCCGGTGCCGCCCCTGCTGGCGTTCGGGCTGATCTTCCTGATCACCAACCGGAGCTGGTGGCTGACCGTGGCGACGGCGATCACGGCGACCGTGACCTCCTGGGTGCTGGCCCTGGCGGTGGTGCTGCGCTCGGTTGGCGCGCCGGTGCTGGGCCTGGCGGCCCCGGAGCACTTCGGCGCGAACGCCTTCGGATCGTCGACACCCTGGCTGAACCTGGGGACAGAACAGTTCAGCCTGGGCGTAGCGGTCGACCCGCTGACCGTGGTGATGCTGTTCATGGTCCCGCTGGCGATCAGCATGATCATGATCTATTCGATCGGGTACATGGCCCACGACCCGCGCAAGGAGCGCTTCCTGGGCTACATGACCCTCTTCGCCGGGGCGATGCTGACCCTGGTCGTGGCCGACAACCTGCTGCTGCTCTTCATCGGCTGGGAAGTGATGGGCTTCTGCTCGTACTCGCTCATCGGTTTCTGGTTCGAGAAGGAGAGCGCCTACAAAGCCGGCGTCAAAGCCTTCATGACGACCCGCGTGGCGGACGTGTTCCTGCTGCTGGGGATCGCGTACCTGTTCGCCGAGGCGGGCACGCTTAATTTCCGCGATATTTTCTTCAACGAAGCCTTTTTGGAAAAACTGGCCCAGACTCCGGCGCTGCTGTTGGGCGGCGGGCTGAGCGCGGCCGGGCTGATCGGCGTGTTCATCGTGATTGGTACGATCGGCAAGAGCGCCCAGTTCCCGCTGCACGTCTGGCTGCCCGACGCGATGGAAGGCCCGACCCCCGTCAGCGCCATGATCCATGCCGCCGCGATGGTCTCCGCCGGTGTGTATCTGGTCGTGCGCATGTACCCGCTGCTGGAGGCCGGGGCGGACCCGCACCACGGTATCTACAGCGCGCCGCTGCTGCTGATGGCCTACGTAGGCGCGTTCACGGCGCTCTTCGCGGCGATCATCGCCGTGGCCCAGAACGATGTCAAGCGCGTGCTGGCCTATTCGACCATCAGCCAGTTGGGCTTCATGATCGCGGCCCTGGGCATCGGCGCGTACATCGCCGCCGCCTTCCACCTGATCACGCACGGCATTTTCAAAGCGCTGCTCTTCATGTCCTCCGGCTCGGTGATCCACGCCATGGAACACGGCGAGCATCACGCCCACGAGCATGGGCACCACCCTCACAATACGTTCGAAAGCGACAAACCCTTTGACCCGCAGGATATGCGCAACATGGGCGGCCTGCGCGGACGCATCCCGGCCACGTTCTGGTCGTTCCTGGCGGGTGGGATGGCCCTGGCGGGCTTCCCGCTGATCACGGCCGGCTTCTGGTCCAAGGACGAAATCCTGGCCGAAGCCTGGACGCTCGGCCTGGGCGGCGAGGGCTTTGGCCCGGCGATCTTCGTCTTCATCCTGCTGGTGCTGGCGGCCTTCCTGACCGCGTTTTACACCACCCGCCAGCTCGCCATGACCTTCGCCGGAGAGCCGCGCAGCGAGGCGGCGGCCCAGGCGGGCCTGGGCGGGCCGCGCAGCATGGTCTCCGTGCTGATGCAGGGGCCGCTGCTGGTGCTGGCCGTGTTCGCGGTGATCGCTGGGTTTGTGGGCGTACACCCGGACTTCCCGCTGTTCGGCGCGATCTTCAGCCCCAGCGGCAACCCGTTCCACGAGTTCGTGGGTGGCACGCTGCCGCATCATCCGCCGACCCTGGCCTTCAACCTGATCCCGGTGCTGTTCTCGTTCGTGGTGGCGCTGGGCGGTATCTACCTGGGCTACCTGGTCTACTGGCGCAAGCCGCTGGCGGCGGGGCAGGTCGACCCGACCCAGGCCGCGCTGGACCGGATCAGCCCGGCGATCTACGCTGCGATGCGCAACAAATTCTACGTGGACGAGCTGTATGACGCCGTGTTCGTGAAGCCCGCCTACTGGTTCAGCGAAACGGTGGTCAGCCGCGTGCTGGATCGGGGCCTGATCGACGGCGTGCTGCACTTCATCGCGCGGGCGGCCACCGTCATCGGCGAGACGTTCAAGCGCTTCAACCGCGTCGTGATCGACGGGGTGGGCGACGGCATCCCGCAGGGGATTGGCGCCTTCGGCCGCTGGTTCCGGGCCATCCAGAGCGGCAATATCCAGCAGTACCTGCTGATGGTGGCGCTCTCGGTCATTGTGATCGGCATCGTGGTGTTCTGGAACCTCGTGCGCTAGGGCCAGGGAGGCGAAGCTGAATGATCCAGATCGGTAATCTTGTCACGATACCCCTGCTGACGGCGATTGTCTTCCTGCCGCTGCTGGGGGCGATTGTGGTGATGCTGCTCCCCCGCCAGAACAAGGCCGCCATTCGCTATACGGCGCTCGGCTTCGCGGTGGTGGAGTTCCTGCTCTCGCTCCAGCTTTTCCTGACCTATAACTACGCCGAGGGCGGTTTCCAGTTCGTCGAGCAGACGGAGTGGTTCGCCCTGCTGGGATCGTCCTGGCACCTGGGCGTGGACGGCATCAGCACGGTGATGATCCTGCTGACCGGGCTGCTGGTGCCGCTGGGGGTCCTGATCAGCTTTGAGATCGACCGCCAGCCGCGCCTGTTCATGGCCCTCTTCCTGTTTCTGGAAATGGGCATGATGGGCGTCTTCGCCAGCCTGGACCTGATGATCTTCTTCGTCTTCTGGGAGATCGGGCTGGTGCCGATGTACTTCCTGATCAACCTGTGGGGCGGCGACAACCGGCTGTACGCCTCGGTCAAGTTCTTCCTGTACACCATGGCCGGATCGCTGGGCCTGCTGCTCTCGATCCAGTTGATCGGTCTGACGGCCGGCACGATGGACATGGTGCAGTTGTTCCAGTTCTGGCCCGGCTTCGAGGGCAGCGGCGGGACGTTCCTGGGGATCAGCGTGGCGACGGTCAAGGACCTGGCCTTCCTGGCCTTCTTCCTGGCGTTCGCCATCAAGGTCCCGGTCTGGCCGTTCCATACCTGGCTGCCCGACGCGCACACCGAAGCGCCGACCGCCGGCTCGATGCTGCTGGCGGGCGTGTTGCTCAAGCTGGGCGCGTACGGCTTCCTGCGGCTGGTGATCCCGCTCTTTCCGGCCCAGGCGGCGGCTTTTGCCCCGGTGATCGCCTTCCTGGCGATGATGGGCATCGTGCTAGGGGCATTCGCGGCCTACGGACAGGACGACTTCAAGCGGCTGGTGGCCTACAGCTCCGTGAACCACATGGGCTTCGTGGTGCTGGGCATTGCCGTGGCGGCCTGGGTGTACGGCATCACCTACACCGGCGGCGCGGCGCCCTGGCTGGCGCTCGATCCGGGCACGGTCGCGCTGGCGGATAAGCAGAGCGCGATCATCGCCACCAACGGCGCGGTGCTCCAGATGTTCAACCACGGCCTCAGTTCGGCGGGCATGTTCCTTCTGGTCGGGGCGCTGTACCACAAAACGCATACCCGCGACCTGCGCAAGCTGGGCGGGCTGTGGGTGCTGGCCCCGATCTACGGCGGCATCCTGATCTTCACCAGCATGTCGAGCCTGGGCCTGCCCGGCCTGAACGGCTTCGTGGGCGAGTTCCTCGTGGTGCGCGGGGCGTGGCCGGTCTTCACGGTGGCGACCCTGATCAGTATGCTGGGGTTGCTCTTCACCGGTGCGTACATCCTCAAGGGGCTGCAGAAGACGTTGCATGGCAAGCCTTCCCAGGAATGGGTGGACTACGACCGCAAGCATCATCGCCTGGAGATCAGCCTGCGCGAGGTGATCGCCATGCTGCCGCTGATGATCCTGATGCTGGTGACCGGGGTGCTGCCCAACTGGATCCTTCCCATGATCAACGATACCGTCACCCGGCTGTTTGGCGGGTCATGAGGCAGGGGGATTTATGAATTCACCATTTCCCGTACTGAGCATCATCACGCTGACCCCGGTCGTGGCGGCGCTGTTGATCCTGCTGCTGCCGCGCACTGCCAAACAGGAAGCCCGTTTGATCGCCGCGGCGGCCACCGGCTTCAGCCTGCTGCTGAGCCTGTTTGTCTTCTTCAATTACAACGTCGATTTCGCCAACGCCGCGACGACCCCGGAGCAGATGTTCCAGTTCCAGGAAAGCACGCCCTGGGTGGAGGCGCTGGGAATCAGCTACCACCTGGGGGTGGACGGCGTCAGCGTGCCGATGGTGCTGCTGACCGGTCTGGCCTCGTTCGCCGGGGTGTTGATCTCGTGGGGCATCGACGACCGCCCGCGCGAGTTTATGGCCTTCTTCCTGCTGCTGGTGGCGGGCGTGTACGGCGTCTTCGTGGCGATGGACCTGTTCGTGCTGTTCTTCTTCTACGAACTGGCGATCTTCCCGATGTACCTGCTGATCGCCACCTGGGGTTGGAAAGACCTGCGCGAATACGCTTCGATGAAGCTGACCCTGTATATCCTGATCGGGTCGGTGATCGCCCTGGTTGGCGTGATCGCCATGTACTTCGTGGCGGGCGATGCGACCGGGACGTACAGCTTCGACATCACCCACATGATGACCGTGGCGGCCATGCCGAACAGCCCGTTCGACGCCCAGGTGTTGGGCATCGATGGGCTGACCTTCGCCCGGCTGTGGTTCCCGTTCATCTTCATCGGCTTCGGTGTGCTGGCCGGTTTGTTCCCCTTCCACAACTGGAGCCCGGACGGCCATGTGGCCGCGCCGACGGCCGTCTCGATGATCCACGCGGGCGTGCTGATGAAGCTCGGCGCGTACAGCGCCCTGCGGGTGGGCGTGCAGCTTTTGCCGGAGGGGGCGCAGGTGCATCTGCCCTGGATCGTCTTCCTGGCGCTGATCAACGTGGTGTATGGGGCGTTCATCGCCATGCGCCAGCGCGACTTCAAGTATGTCATCGGCTTCTCGTCGGTCAGTCACATGGGGCTGGTCAGCCTGGGCTGGGCGACTATGAACATGTACGGCATGACCGGCGCGGGTCTGCAAATGTTCAGCCACGGCGCGATGACGGCCCTCTTCTTCTCCTGCGTCGGGATGGTCTACGACCGGGCCCATACCCGCGACATTCCCAGCCTGGGGGGCTTCAGCAAAAAGATGCCCTGGGTGGCCTTCGCCTTCATCATCGGCGGTCTGGTCAGCATGGGCATGCCGGGTCTGAGCGGGTTCGTGGCGGAGTTCCCGATCTTCATGGGGCTGTGGGACGCCGGGCCGACGATCGCGCTTAACGTTGGCGCGTGGTCGCTGAACAATTACTACGGCGTCATCGCGATCGTCGGCGTGCTGGGCATCGTCGTCACGGCGGCCTACGTGCTGCGTGTCGTGCAGCAAGTGTTCTTCGGGCAGTTCAACGAGGAGCGCTATGGTGACGTGGGCGACGTGACCGTGCTGGACAAGGCCGCGTTGGTGATGTTGATGGCCGCGCTGATCATCCTTGGAATCTGGCCGGGCATCATGGCGCCGATGATCGAAAGCGGCGTCAGGCCGATTGCGCAGTTGCTGCTGGGAGGTGCTTGATTGGACTTCCAAACGGTGGACTGGACGGTGAGCCTGCTCGCCATTTTGCCGGAGATTCTGCTGACCGTGCTGGTCGTGGTCATCCTGATCCTGGATGCCCTGTGGCCAGAGAGCCGGCGGCGGCAGCTTGGGATCATCAGCGGCGTTGCGATGCTCGGTATCCTGGCGGCGATGCTGATTTTCGTCGCGCCGCTGCAAGGTGAACTGCGTGACCAGCTCCTGCTGGGCGGCATGATCCGGCACGACGTGCTGACCCAGATTTTCCGGGCCATGATCCTGCTGGCCGGGGCGCTGACCTGCTTCATCAGCGTCGACCTGCCCGGCGCGGGCCGCCAGGGGGGCTACTATGCCCTGGTGGCGGTGGCGACCCTGGGCGCGGGCCTGATGAGCGCGGCGGCCGACCTGATCATGGTCTTCATCGCGCTGGAGACGACCTCGATCAGCCTGTATATGCTGGCCGGGTTCCTGCGCGGGGATGAGCGCTCGGCCGAAAGCGGGGTGAAGTACTTCCTGTTCGGCGCGTTCGCCTCGGCGGTCGCGCTGTATGGCCTGAGCCTGCTGTACGGCTTCAGCGGCCAGACCAACATCTACCTGATCGCCGACGGGCTGGCCTCCGGTTCTATTGGCGGCCTGCCGGTGCTGGTGGCGCTGATGCTGGTCGTGGTGGGCTTCGGCTTCAAGATCAGCGCGGTGCCGTTCCACTTCTGGACGCCGGACGTGTACGAAGGCGCGCCGACCCCGATCACGGCGTTCATCAGCGTGGCGAGCAAGGCGGCCAGCTTCGCCCTGCTGCTGCGCTTTTTCATGGCCGTCTTCCCCGGGTACGACGAAGTCTGGGTCAACCTGCTGGCGGTCTCGTCGGTGGTGACGATGACCCTGGGCAACGTCGTGGCCCTGTGGCAGAAGAACATCAAGCGCATGCTGGCTTATTCGTCGATCGCCCAGGCGGGCTATACCCTGATCGGCGTGGTGGCGATCAGCGCCCAGGGCGGGGCGGGCATGGCGGCGGTGATCTTCTATATGGCCATGTACACGCTGACCAACATTGGCGCGTTCACCGTGGCCTTCCTGGTCAGCCGGGCGACCGGCAGCGAGGCCATCGCCGACATGGCCGGCCTGAGCCGACGCAGTCCGGCCCTGGCCCTGGCGATGACGGTTGCGCTGCTCTCGCTGGGCGGCATCCCGCCTGCGGCCGGGTTCTTTGGCAAGTTCTTCCTGTTCAACGCGGCGGTGGATGCCGGGTTCGTGTGGCTGGCCCTGGTGGCCGTGATCAACGCCATCATTGCCCTGTACTACTACCTGATGGTGATCAAGGTCATGTACGTCGACCGCAGCGCCGACGAGGCGCAGCCGATCCCGGTCGGCCGGACATATGGCTGGGCGCTGATCATCACCACTCTGGGTGTGATTTTCCTGGGCATTGTCGCCTCGCCGGTGTATAACTGGGCGCTGGCGGCCGGACAGGAGCTGCTGTTCTAGTCTGAGGCGGCGAATCGGGCCGGGGTGAGCGAGTACGTCCATGCTCGTCCCGGTCTAATTCAAGACAATATTTGGCGAATTTGCGCTCTTGTGATAGAATGCACACAGCGCGCAAGACACAACCACCCAGGGAGAAAAACCGTTGGACCCCGATCGTGACGAGCCTATCCAGAGGTCTGCTCAGGGGCCAATCCCTGTCCCACCGGAGCAGCGGGCGCGCAATCTGGCGCTGGCAGCGGTAGCGGGGCAGGTGGGGTGTTCCACGGTCGTCCTGATTTTCCTGGCGCTGTTCGCGGGGCTGTGGCTGGACGCGCAGTTTGGCGTCAAAGGGCCGTTTACCATCATTTTGCTGCTGCTCAGCATACCGGTCAGCCTGTTTCTGGTACTGCGCATGGCGCTGGGCGCGGTGCGCGCCATCCAACCGCCGGCGGCTGAGGCTGAAAACGGGTCTAAGGCTGTGCGTGTGAAGGAGGATTGACCGTTGCAATGTAGGCATGGGTGTGTAGAGAGGAGGGTCTCTTTGTGAATAAGACCACACGGGGACTCCTCATCCTGGTGGGTATCATCGTCGTAACCGGGCTTCTGTGTCTCTGGCTGCCCTTCGTCGGGCTGCCGGGGGCCAGCATCGGGGTGGCGCTGCCAGTCATCTACGTGCCGGGCGAGGTTCTGGTCAAGGATTTCTTTGGTGAGGGAGTTCACCTGACCAATACGCTCGTGGGCATGTTCCTGGCGGACGCCGTGGTGCTGTTGATCCTGGCGGCGCTCTACCTGCGGGGAGGAGTCAAGCTGATTCCGGGTCGCCTCCAGGCGATGCTGGAATTGCTGGTCAACTACATGTACAACCTGGCGAAGTCCGTGGCCGGGTCGCAGGCCGGGCGGGTCTTTCCCCTGGTGATGGGCATCTTCCTGTTCCTGCTGGTGGCGAACTGGCTGGAGCTGGTTCCCGGCGTGGACAGCGTGGGTCTGCTGCACTGCGCGCCGGAAGGCTTCAACGGCTATCCCATCAACCAGGACAGCCCCGAAGGCGTGGTGACGCTGCGCGTGGACAGCCCGCTGAACAGCGGCACGCGCGCCACGCTGGCCGATTTCTGCGCGTGCGAGCTGACGCACCTGGGCCATATTCCGAAGGAATATACCGAGTCCTGCGCGGCGGCCGGATTTGTGGCTGAGCATGGCGAAGGCGAAGCCGCAGGTGGCGGCGAGACACATACGGAAGGCGAAGCAACGACCACCGAGGGCGAAGCGGCCACCACCGAAGGTGAAGGCGAGACCGTTGCCGTGTCGGCCGGGGCCAACCCGAACCTGTTTGTGGTGACGCCCTTCGTGCGCGCCGCCGCGACCGACCTCAACCTGACGGTCGCGCTGGCCCTGATCGCCGTGATCGCCGTCCAGGTCTTCGGCGTGATGGCGCTGGGGCCGGATTACTTCCAGAAGTTCTTCAACCTGCGTGCCCTGGGCAACCTGGGCAAGAAGCCGATGGGGGTGATGGACTTCGCGGTGGGCCTGCTGGAGATCATCTCGGAGTTCTCCCGCGTGCTCAGTTTTGCCTTCCGTCTCTTCGGCAATATCTTCGGCGGCCAGGTGCTGCTGTTCGTGATGGCGTTCCTGGTCGCGGCGATTTTGCCGGCGATTTTCTATGCATTCGAACTGTTCGTCGGCCTGATCCAGGCGTTCGTGTTTGCGATGCTGACCCTGGCGTTCAGCGCGCAGGCGATGGCCGGGCATGGCGACGGCGGACACGAGCACGAATAGTCTCTATACGAGCCTAATAACCTTTAAGCACGATTTCAAAGGAGAAAACTGTCCATGACAGGAGATCTGACCATCGGTCTGAAGGCACTGGGTGCGGGTCTGGCGATGATCGGCGCGATCGGCCCAGGCATTGGTATCGGGTTGCTTGTCCAGGGCGCGCTCCAGGCGATGGGCCGCAATCCGGACGCGGCCGGCCAGATTCAGACCAACATGATCCTGGGTATCGCGTTTGCTGAAGCGGTCGCCATCTACGCGCTGGTGGTTGCCCTTATCATCCTGTTCGTGCTGTAGCACAGGGGAGGCACACCGTGGAAGCGTTAGGGATCAATGCCGGCTTTCTGATCGCACAGTTCATCAACTTCGGGGTGATCTTTGTCCTGCTGGCCGTGGCCGCGTGGAAGCCGCTGACCCGCGTCCTCGACGAGCGGGCGCGCAAGATCGCCCAGCAGCTTGAGGATTCGGAAGTGGCTGCCAAGGCGCGCGCCAACGCGGAAGCCGAAGCCAACCGGATTCTGGAAGACGCCCGCCGCAACGCGGCCGGATTCGCGGACGAAGCGCGTGGCCGTGGCGAGGATGCCGCCAAGGGTATCCTGGCCGAAGCCCATGCCGAGGCCGAGAAGATCATGAGTGAAGCCCGCGCCAAGGCCGAGGACGAGCGCAACCGCCAGCTCGCGGAACTGCGCGGGCAGGTGGGGGCGCTGGCGATCGCCGCCGCCCAGAAATTGCTGGGCGAGGCGCTCGACGAGAAGCGCCAGCGCGCCCAGATCGACCGCTTCTTTGCCGAGGCGCCGGATACGGCGCGCGGCCTGGGCGGCCGGGTCGAGGTCGTGACGGCGCTGCCCCTGACGGACAAGGAGCAGGCCGATGTTAAGGCCAAGACCGCGGCCAGCGAGGTGAGTTTCCGCGTCGATCCGACGATCCTGGGCGGGATGATCCTGCGCTCCGGCGACCGGGTCGTCGACGCCAGCATGCGCTCCGGTCTGCGGGACATCGCCGGGCGGCTCAACTAACGCCCGTTCGCGGGCAGGCTGTTCCAACGCCGGGGGCGACACCGCTCCCGGCGTTTTGCTGTCGGCTGTATTTTGCCGCCCCCGGCCCCGGCGCTATACTTGACATTCGGGTTGAGTGAGGTTTGACTCAGGTCAAGGGGGCGTATGCGCTTCAAGGAACTGCTGGCGGCGCTGGAGGAAGTCCAGCCGCCGGAACACGACGTGGAGATTGGCGCGCCCGTTACCGAGCGCATGCAGGATGTCCAGCCGGGTGGGGTTTTCGTGGCGCGGGCCGGGGCGAACTTTGACGGGCACGCGCTGATCGGCGAGGCGGTGGCGCGCGGCGCGGCGGCGGTCATCGGCGAGCGGCCGGCCGGGGCAGTGGCCTGCCCGGTGCCCTACGCGGTTGTGCCGGACGGGCGGGCAATCCTGGGCCGGCTGGCGGAGGTCTATCACGGGTATCCGGCGCGCCATCTGGTGGTGATCGGCGTGACCGGCACCGACGGCAAGACCACGACCGTGAGCCTGATCCATCACATCCTGCGCGCGGCGGGGCTGCGGGCGGGCATGATCAGTACCCTCAGCGCTGTGCTGGGCGAGCGCGAGCTGGATACGGGCCTGCACGTCACCACCCCCACCGCGCCGGAAATCCAGGGCTACCTGGCCGAGATGGTCGACGCCGGGCTGACCCACTGCGTCCTGGAGGCGACCAGTCACGGGCTGGCCCAGGGCCGGGTGGATGGGGTCGATTTCGACGTGGCGGTGCTGACCAATGTGCGCCACGAGCACCTCGACTATCACGGCACCTGGGAAGCCTACCGCGAGGCCAAGTCGCGGTTGTTCCACCGGCTGGCTTCGTCCGTGCGCAAGCCCGGCCAGGCGAAGGTGGCCGTGATCAACGCCGACGATCCCTCGGCTGGATATTTCAGCGCGATCTCGGCCGACGACGTCCTGACCTATGGGATCGAACGCCCGGACGCGGCTTTCAACGCGACCCGCGTCGTCTTCGGGCCGGGCGGGACGCGTTTCGACCTGGGCGAGACGGCGATCGTGTCGCCGCTGATCGGGCTGTACAACGTCTCGAACGTGCTGGCCGCCGCCGCGGCGGCTTCGGCGGTGGGCGTCCCCCCGGCGGCGATCGCGGCAGGGGTCGCGGCGCTGCCCCAGATTGCGGGCCGGATGGAGCGGATCGACGAAGGCCAGGACTTCCTGGCGGTGGTCGATTTTGCTCACACTCCCAACGCGCTGGAGCAGGTCCTGACTACCGCCCGGATGCTGATCGCACCGGGGCGGCGCGTGATCTGCGTCGTGGGCAGCGCCGGGCAACGCGACCGGGCCAAGCGGCGCATGATGGCCGAGAGCGCGGCCCGGCTGGCCGACATGACCATCCTGACTGCCGAGGACCCGCGCACCGAGTCGCTGGACGCCATTCTGGCCGAGATGGCCGAAGGCAGCCGGGCGATGGGCGGGATCGAGGGCCAGACCTTTTTCCGCGTCCCGGATCGGGGCGAAGCGCTCTACCGGGCGGTGCGGATGGCCGGGCCGGGCGATATCATCCTGGCCTGCGGCAAGGGGCACGAGCAGAGCATGTGCTTTGGCGCGATCGAATATCCGTGGGACGACCGGGAGGCGCTGCGCGCGGCCCTGCGCGGCGCGCCGCTGCGGACTTTGCCCACGGCGACGGTATAATAGAAGTAACGATGAGTGTTGAATTCTCAATTCTGAAGTGGACTGGCGTGTAGGTAGCCTGGGCTGTGGGGGCGGAAGCGAGAACTGCTGCATGACCGATCTGGGCATCGTGATCGTAAGCTGGAATACCCGTGAGCTGCTGCGCAAGTGCCTCCAATCGGTGTTTGCCAGCGAGGGGGTCACCAGCCAGGTGGTGGTGGTCGACAATGCTTCCTCCGACGGCAGCGCCGAGATGGTACGGGCGGAGTTTCCCCAGGCGATGCTGATCGCCAATACCGACAACGTCGGGTATCCGGCCGGCAACAACCTGGGCCTGCGCCTGCTGGGCTACGAGCGGGGCAAGCTGGACGGGCTGCCGCGCTACGCGCTGCTGCTCAACCCGGATACCGAACTGCCGCCGGCCGCCCTGCGCGACATGGTGGCTTTCATGGACGCCGATCCCCGGATCGGGGCGGCCGGGCCAAAGCTCGTCCTGCCGGATGGCAGCCTGGACCTGGCCTGCCGGCGCGGGTTTCCGACTCCGGCGGTCTCCGCCTACCGGATGGTGGGGCTGTCGAAGCTCTTTCCGCGCAGCCCGCGCTTTGGACGCTACAACATGACCTATCTCGATCCCGACCAGGTGACCGAAGTGGACTCCGTCGTCGGGGCCTACATGCAGGTTCGCCGCGAGGCGATTGCCGAAGTCGGATTGATGGACGAGACGTTCTTTATGTACGGGGAGGATCTGGATTGGGCCTATCGCGTGAAGAAGGCCGGGTGGACGATCTGGTACAATCCGGCGGTGACCGTCCTTCACGTCAAACGGGCAGCCAGCCGTCAGAGCCGGCGGGCGCAGATGGAGTTCTACCGGGCGATGCTGATCTTCTATCGCAAGCACTACCGGGCGACGACTCCCCTGTGGCTGCACAGCCTGATTCTGACCGGCCTGATGCTGTTTGGCGGAAAGCCGATCTGGAACGAGATCAGGAATCCGACGATACCATCCGGCGCACCCTGATTCGCTCCCAGCAGGCACGGCGGCGGACGCGCCGCACGCGGATTCTGCTCAAGCTGCTGCTGGTCTGGATCGATTTCAGCGCGGCCCTGGTGGCCTTCGTGGCGGCGTATTACGTGCGGGAGATTTTCCCGCTGACGCCGCTGCCGCCCGATCCGCCCGGCCTGGACTTCTACCTGCCGACCATCGGGATTCACGTCGTCACGATTTTGCTGGCGGCCTATTTCTCGCGGCTGTATCATGTCCCGCGCGCGGCCAGCCGCTTCGACATCGGCTACCGAATCCTGGGGGCGGTCTCGCTGGCGGTCTTCCTGTCGGTCGCCTTCCAGACCCTGATCTTCAAGAACAGCTCCCTGGAGACGGATTATCCCCGTACCCTGCTGGTCTACGTGTGGGTCTTCACCGTGTTGGTGATGATCGCCGGCCGCGAAATCCACAGCCAGATTGTCTACCGCCTGCGCCGGCGTGGGCTGGCCCGTGACGACGTGCTGATCGTCGGGGATGGCGAGGCGGCGCGCTACATCGTCCAGAAGATTCAATGGTCGCCCCAACTGGGCTATGACCTGGCGGGCGTGGTCACGGAGAACGGGCGGGGGAGCGTGCTGGGTCTGCCGGCGCTGGGCAGCTACCCGGAACTGCCGCTGCTGATCGACGAGTTCAACGTCGACAGCGTGATCATCGCCCTGCCGGAAATGGATCGCCGCCAGTTGGTCGACCTGGTCACGCTCTGCCAGCGCGGACAGGTGGACATCAAAGTCTACCCGGACGTGTTCGCGTACATGTCGGCCGGTCTGTCGGTTGACGATCTGGGCGGGATGCCGCTGCTGCGCGTGCGGGACGTGGCCCTGCGCGGCTGGAAGCTCAGCCTCAAGCGCGGGCTGGACGTGCTGGGATCGGGGGCGGCGCTGGTGCTTCTCTCGCCGCTCCTGCTGGTGCTGGCGCTCATCGTCAAGTTCACGTCACCCGGCCCGGTTTTCTTTTACCAGCCGCGCATGGGACTGGATGGCAAGCTGTTCCCGGTGCTGAAGTTCCGGACGATGCGTCCCGACGCCGAGCGCGCCGGACCGGGCTGGACGGTGCAGGACGATCCGCGCGTGACGCCGATTGGCCGGCTGCTGCGCAAGACCAACCTGGACGAGCTGCCGCAGTTCATCAACGTGCTGCTGGGCCAGATGAGTCTGGTCGGCCCGCGCCCGGAACAGGAAGCCTACGTCAGACAGTTCCGGTCGTTCATCCCGCGCTACATGGAACGCCACCAGATGAAGGCCGGGATGACCGGCTGGGCGCAGGTCAACGGCCTGCGCGGCGATACCTCCATCGAGGAGCGCACCAAATACGACCTGTGGTACGTCGAGAACTGGTCGCTCTGGCTGGACATCAAGATCATCGTTCGCACCGCCATTCAAACCCTGACGGGACGCAGCCCGAATGCCTACTGACTCCAACTCCCGCGCGCTGACCCTGGCCGAGCTGACCGAGGCCATGCACGCCTTCGTGGCCGCCAAGGGCTGGTATGCCCCGGATTCGGCCAGGGCGCAGACCCCCCGCAACATCGCCACGTCGCTGGCGATCGAGGTCGGGGAAGTCCTGGAGCACTTCCAGTGGGGCGAGGTCAGCGCCGATCCGGGGGCGCTGGCCGGCGAGCTGGCCGACGTGGCTCTGTACCTGCTGCAACTGGCGAGCCTGTCGGGGATCGACCTTCAGGAAGCCATCCTTGCCAAGCTGGCGGTGAATTACGATCGTTCCTGGGATTAGGGACATGATCGACGAAGAGACCCTGGATGGTCTCAAGCGGCCTGAGGCGATCGAGTGGCCGTTCAGCCGGCCAACCTTGATGGCCGGGCTGCGGCGTTACCTGGACGCGCCCGATCTGCGCCTGCTCGACATTCAACCGATGCCCCTGCCGCAGGCTCTGCCGGGCGGCTCGCCCGATCCGCTCAGCACGCTGCGCGGCATGTCGGTTGGGGTGGAAGTGGGCGGCAAGGCCCGCCGGCTGGCGCTCGTGCTCAAGGAGGCCCCCATCAGCGAAGGTGGGCGAGTCCTCTCGGCGGTCGGGCGACGCGAGTATGGGATTTACCAGCGGCTCGCGCCTCACCTGCCGTTGCTGGTGCCGGGGTTGGTGGCGGGCGATCCGGCCCAGGGCTGGATCATCGTCGAACTGCTCACCGGGCTGCGTCCGCCGGACGAATGGACTCGCCAGGACTACGTCGAGGCGGTGGTCAACCTTGCCACGATGCACGACCGGTTCTGGGGCGTGGCCGACGACCTGTCGATGTTCCCCTGGCTGGGGCGCTCCCTGGAAGCCGACTACGAAGCGACCGTCCTGGCCGCCGCCGAAGCGGTGCAGGCCCTGGTCGTCGAGGAGCGCATCCCGGCGCTCAGCTCCGCCCGGAACTTCTTCTTTTTCGGCCAGTTGGTCAGCCACGCGGACGAGATCGCCGCGCCGCTGCGCGAGGAAACCGGCACGCTGCTGCACGGCGACTACTGGCCGGGCAACATCGCCCGCCCGATCGATGGGCGGCAGGTAGTCTTCGACTGGCAGCGGGCGGGGATCGGCCCGGCGATGCTCGACCTGGTGATCTTCTGCGGCACGACCGACCTGATGCTCGACCCGGCGCTGCCTATCGAGGAAGCCATCGCGCTCTACCGGACGGAGATGACGCGCCGCGTCCAGCCGGGGTGGGGGGACGAACGATTTGCCCTGCTGTGGGATCATGCCCTGCTGTGGCATTTCCTGACCCACTGGCTGGGCCGGCTGGCGGCCAGCACGGTCGAGGACTACGACCTGCTGCCTCCCGGCTTCGAGCGCGTCTGGCTGCACCCGGCGATGGACGCGCTGGGCCGGCGGCTGCACGTGACGCTGCCGGACGGTTAGGGCGCGGGTGCAAATCTTACCGCTGGAATCCGATTTCAGAGAACCTAGCCTTGATAGGGGCACACTCTATCTGGTATAATGCACCCCAGTGTGTATTCTCAGTAATGTTAGACCGGTCTGCCTGCGTCCGGCGGTCCTGGTGACAGATGATAGGGACAGCGTCATGACCACTACTCCTGAACAGAAGGAAGCCATCATCCGTGAGTTCGGCCAGCACCCCGGTGACACGGGCTCGCCGCAGGTGCAGATCGCGCTCCTCACCGGGCGGATCAACCAGCTCACCGAACATCTGAAAGTGCACCGTCACGACGAACATTCGCGTCTCGGCCTGCTGAAGATGGTTGGCCTTCGCCGCCGCCATCTCAAGTACCTCAGCCGCACCGATCCGGAGACCTACCAGACCCTGATCAAGCGGCTTGGTCTGCGGCGTTAAATCTGACACACGGCAGCAGGGGGCAATCCAGTTGCCCCCTTGTTGTGTCCGCCGTCGTGAGTTGACCAGTTGTTTTGCGGCCAGGGTGGAGCCGTTTTGATGCCACCCCAAGCGATGCCCGGAGTGACAGGAATTGGAACATGAAGCCAAGCAGCACGCGTTTGGCTGCATTTTCCAGTCCCTGACCTCTGGGCGAATTAGTTCTGGAGGATGTTTCAATGACAGGTTCCATGGGTGAAGTACACCGTTTTTCGGCGATGGTCGGCTCCAAGGAGATCATCATCGAAACCGGCAAGCTGGCCGAGCAGGCCGGCGGGGCGGTCACCGTGCGCATGGGCGATACCATGGTGCTGGCGACCGCGACGATGAGCAAGCAGCCCCGTGAGGGGGTCGATTTCTTCCCGCTGAGTGTCGATTACGAAGAGCGCATGTACGCCGCCGGCCGCATCCCCGGCAGCTTCTTCCGCCGGGAAGGGCGTCCCAGCGAAGCCGCGATCCTGATCGCGCGCGTTACCGACCGGCCGCTGCGCCCGCTGTTCCCGAAAGACCTCTTCAACGAGGTCCAGGTGATCGTGACTGCCCTGGCGCATGACCAGGAGAACCACGCCGACATGCTGAGCATCATCGGGGCCAGCGCGGCCCTGACGATCTCGGACGTGCCTTTCTACGGGCCGGTGGCGGGCGTCCGCATCGGCCTGATCGATGGCGAGCTGGTGATCAACCCGACCATTTCCGAGATGGAAAACAGCCTGCTTGACCTGCGCATGGCCGGTACGGCCGACGCGATCAACATGGTCGAGGCCGGGGCTACGGAAGTCGACGAGGAAACGCTGCTCAAGGCGCTGGAACTGGGCCACCAGGCGATGCAGGGCATCATCGCCGTGCAGAACGAAATGGCGGCCAGGCTGGGCAAGCCCAAGGCCCAGTACACCCCGGCCGTGGTCAACGAGACGCTGCGCGCGGAAGTCTTCCAGCGCTCGATGCCCGAAATCAAGCGTATCGTGGCCGAGGTCATTGACCGCGACAACCGCAACGTGGCGATCGACGCCCTGCGCGACCAGGTGCTGGCCGAATACGAAGAGCGGACCGAAGCCGACAGCGCGCCCGATTACGGGGCGATCCGGGGCTTTCTGGGCGACGCCCTGAAGGAAGAAGTACGCCGCCGCATCCTGGATGACGGCGTCCGGCCCGATGGCCGCGATTACACGACCATCCGCCCCCTGGCGGCGGAAGTCACCGTGCTGCCGCGCGTGCATGGTTCCGGCCTGTTCAAGCGCGGGCAGACCCAGGTGATGAGCGTCGTCACGCTGGGGACGCCCCGCGACGCGCAGGAGCTGGACAACCTCAATCCTGAGGATGCCAAGCGCTACCTGCATCACTACAACTTCCCGCCCTTCTCGACGGGCGAGGTGTGGTTCCTGCGCGGCCCCAAGCGCCGCGAGATCGGCCACGGCGCGCTGGCGGAGACCGCCCTGCGCGCGATGATCCCGCCGGAAGATGAGTTCCCCTACACGATCCGCGTCGTGAGCGAGGTCATGAGCTCCAATGGCAGCACCAGCATGGCCAGTGTGTGCGGCAGCACCCTGGCGCTGATGGATGCCGGCGTGCCGATCAAGGCCCCGGTGGCCGGGATCGCGATGGGCCTGATCTCCGATGGCACCCGTCACGCCGTCCTGACTGACATCCAGGGCATGGAAGACCACCTGGGTGACATGGACTTCAAGGTCGCCGGGACGCGTACCGGGGTGACCGCCCTCCAGATGGACATCAAAATCAAGGGTATCACGACCGACATCCTGCGCAAGGCGCTGGCTCAGGCCCGCGACGCCCGGATGCAAATCCTGGATGTCATCGCGGCGACCCTGCCTGCGCCACGCACCGAACTGAGCGACTACGCGCCGCGTATGACCGTCCTGCACATCGATCCGGAGAAGATCGGCGCGGTGATTGGCCCAGGCGGCAAGGTCGTGCGGAGCATCCAGGAGAAGACCGGCGTCAAGATCGATATCGAGAACGACGGCACCGTCTTCATCGCGGGCGTGGATGGGCCTTCCGCCGAATTGGCCGAGGAAATGATCCTGGGTCTGGTGGAAGAGCCGGAAATCGGCCGCATCTATACCGGCAAGGTGTCTCGGATTGAGCCTTACGGCGCGTTCGTGGAGTTCATGCCGGGCCGGGATGGGATGGTGCACATCAGCCAGATCGCGGACTACCGGGTGGAACGTATCGAAGACGAAGTCAAGCTCGGCGATGAGATCATGGTCATGGTCACCAACATCGACCCGCAGGGCAAGGTTCGCCTGAGCCGCCAGGCCGTTCTGGAAGGCTGGACCGCGGAAGAAGCGCGCGAGCGTGACAGCGGCGGCCAGCGCAGCGGCGGCGGTGGCAACCGGCGTAGCGGTGGCGGTGGCGGCCGTGACGGCGGGGGCCGGCGCGATGGCGGCCGCCGGGATGGTGGGCGCGGCGGCGACCGTGGCGGCGACCGGCGGCGCGACTAGGCGCTGACAGCCAACAAAAAACAACCTCCAATCGGGGGTTGTTTTTTTGTCCGGTGAGTCGGGAAGCCTGTGGCCGTTATCCGGCCAGGTGCGGGATGCTGGCTACGTGGTCGATCCGGCTGGTGGGGGCGGCTTCCAACGACGATGCGATGGAACCCTGGCCGGCCGGGGCGGGTTGGAGGGCGGCGGGCAGTAGCACGGTGAAGGTGCTGCCCGTGCCAAGCACGCTCTCGACCCAGATCGTGCCCTGCATGCCTTCCACCAGACGGCGGGCGATTGCCAGCCCCAGCCCCATGCCGCCATACGGCCGGGTGGTGGAGCTATCCGCCTGGACGAATCCCTCGAAAATCCGGGGGCGGGCCTGGGGATCGATGCCGACCCCGGTATCCGTGATGGCGATGGCGACCCAGCCGCCGGCAGCCGGGGGCAGTTCGGGCGGCAGGTGCGGCGCGCCCGGCGGCATGTGAGAAACCCGCAGGGTGATCGATCCGCTGGGCGTGAATTTGATCGCGTTGTCCAGCAGGTGATCGAGCGCCTGGCGGAGCCGCCGCCCATCGGCCAGCGCCGGTGGAATCTGGGCGGGCAGCTCGACGCGCAGGGACAGGTCCTTGCCTTCCAGCGAGGATTCGAGCGCCCGGCGGCAGTCGTCGAGCAGGATCGACAGGTCGACGTGCTCAAGGGCCAACGTCGGCGGGGTGCTTTCCAGGATGGCCAGGTCCAGGAAGTTGTTGACGACGTGCAGGAGCTGCTGGCTGCTGCTGCCAATCCGGTTCAGGCGTTCGATCTGGCGCTCGTTGAGCGGGCCGTAGGTGCCCTGGCCGAGCAGGCTGGTATACCCGACGATGGCGTTCAAGGGGGTGCGCAGTTCGTGGCTGATGGTTGCCAGGATTTCGTGCTTGAGGATCCGGTTCGTCTCGGCCAGAGGGAGCGGAGCCTGGCGGGATGGGTCGAGCGGCTGCGGGCGGGTGACATCGCGCAGGAGGATGGCCGCCGTTATGCCGGGCAGCATGTCTGTATCCATGGGCACCAGGCCCAACTGGTAGGTGCGGCGCGTGATGGGCGAAAACAGCGTGGTGCTGCGCTGTGGGTCGCCGGAGACCAGGGCCGCCAGTCCACGGATTTCGGACAGCGGCCGGCCCAGTAAGTCCTGCACCGTCTCACCCAGGGCCGCGCCGGCAGCCGCGTTGAGGGTCACGATGCGGTTGGCATTGTCCACCAGGATCAGGCCGTCGCTGAGGCGGTCGAACAGCGGCGTGATGACCGGCGCGCCGGCGGGCGTGATCCGGAACAGGCTGCGCGTCACCAGCAAACCGGCCAGACCGAAGGCCAGGGGGGGCAGCAGCGGCAGCTCCAGCAGCGGGGCCAGGATGGCGCTGAGCAGCGGCAGACCGATGGCCGCGGCCAGGGCTTCGCGGGACTGGGCTGGCTGCGCCTGGGCTGGCGAGCCGTGGTTATGTCTGGCGTCAAGCCAGTTGTGTATCAGAAGGGCGGTGGTCACGAGGATCAACCCCAGCCCATACGCCCGGTGAACCCAGATCAGCGGGCCGGCGACCGGCTCGGCAGAGGGCTGTGGCACGCTCCAATAGAGGGGGGACAGCCTGTCGCTCAGGGAGATCAGGCCCAGCAGCAGCGGCTCGATCGCCAGCAGGCCCTGCAGCCGGCGAGTTGCCCAATGAGGAAAGCCCGCGTAAAGCAGGACGAACCACAACCAGAGTGGGGGCAGGATCAATTTGGCGGCTCCGGCCGATCGGAACCAGAGCATCTGGAGCGCGGGATCGAGGGTCATGTGGCGCGCCAGATCGGCCGTGATCCAGGCGCCCGTGGTGGCCATGATGGCCGCCAGCGGCAGCAGCGCGCGGTGCTGGCGGCGATGCGTCCAGCCAATGAGGGCGGTCAGAAGGGCGGTCAGGGCCGCAGTCAGGCCGAGCGCAATGTCGGCGGCGAAAGGCCAGATCATGAGCGACACCTTGTCGTTCGAAGTGCAGGCAGGCAGCGAAGGGGTCAGAGACATTGGGCGCCCTGCACGGGATTCCATTACTAAGATAAGGATACAATTGATCGGGCCGGATTTCATCAACTATTTGCAAATTATTTATAAAAAAGCGGCGTGATTGGTAATTGCTACGCGATCGGCCCTGGCGTACAATGGCGATGTTGTTCCGGGCTGCGGCTGAATCTGATGATCGGGACGTGGACGGGTCAAACTTACAGGTCGGTTGTGGATGCAGACGATGACAGAAGTGAGTTCTCCCCCCTGGTCGATCCGGACCCGGCGGACGGTGGTGGTGCTGGTGCTGGTCGTGGTGGGCATCTTCGCATGGCGGATGGCGGACATCTGGCCGCCGGTGGTGGTTTCGCTGGTGCTGGCCTACCTGCTCAATCCGCTGGTCGGCTTTTTCGACCGGCTGATCCGGTTGAACAGGCCGGGGCTGCGTCGTCTTCTGGCGACCGTGCTGGCCTTCGTCGTGGTTTTTACCCTGATGGTGGTGCTCGTCCTGGTGCTGGTGCCGGCCATCGTGGACCAGATGCGCCAGTTCGGCGAGGGATTGCCGGCCCTGGCGGCCCAGGCGGAGCGCTCCCTGGGCGATGTTCTGAGCCGGCCCGTCACGATTGGCAGCCAGACGTTCGTGCCGCTGGAGGTGATTCACAGCCTCGATCCGGGCAACGGCGATCTGTCCTTCGACCTGGCGCAGGTCGACCTGTTCGCCATCGCCCAGGACCTGCTCGGCCCGCTGACGGTGCCCATGCTGGGGGCGCTGGGATCGGCGGTCAGCGGCGTGCTGACCACGATCTTCGTCCTGACGATGATGTTCTACCTGATGAAGGATGGGCCGTTTTTCATCACGCAGATTGAGGGCCGCTTCAGCACGCATTACCAACAGGACGTGCGTCTCCTGTTCCAGCGGCTTGGCGCGGTCTGGAACGCTTACCTGCGCGGCCAGATCACGCTGTGCGTGGTGATGGGCACGGTAGTCTTTCTCACGGCCACGATCCTCGGCGTGCGCAGCCCGCTGGTGCTGGGGCTGCTCAGCGGCCTGCTGGAGTTCATCCCCAACCTGGGGCCGGCGATGGCGCTCCTTCCTGCGGCGGCGTTCGCGCTGTTCTTTCCCAGCACGACCATCCCCGGCCTGGAAGGGCTGTTTTTCATGCTGGTGGTGATCGTGACCTGGACCGGGCTGCAAAACCTGGAAGCGATCTTCCTCGTGCCGCGCATCATGGGGGGCAACCTCGACCTGCATCCCTTCATCGTGATCGTGGCCGTCATTGGCGGCGCGAGCCTGGCCGGCGCACTCGGCGTGATTCTGGCGGCCCCGGTGGTGGCTTCGCTGCGTGTGCTGGGGGAATATCTGATGGTCAAGCTGTTCGACCAGCCGAGGCCCCACCTGTCCCCGCATGTGGCCGAAAGCGAGGCCAGCCATGACTGACTCCCCGCTGTTGGGCGGCGGACTGGCCGGCTTGCACCCGGTTGGCCTGCGCCCGGTGCGGCCCGGCGATCGCGCGGCGGTCGAGGCCATCGCGGCCCAGGTCTGGGATGGCGAGGACTACCTGCCGCAGGTATTCGACGACTGGCTGGCCGATCCGGAAGGGCTTTTCTGGGCCGCGACGATCCACGATCGCCTGATCGGCCTGGTCAAGCTGACCCGGATGGAGGCCGGTGAGTGGTGGATGGAAGGGCTGCGCGTCGACCCGGCTTATCGCAGACGCGGGATCGGGCGGATTCTGTACCGGCACGTCCTGAGCCAGGCCCGGCGCTACGCCCCCGGTGTGCTGCGCTTCAGCACCGCCTCGGACAACGCGACGATCGTCCGGCTGGCCGCTGAGACCGGCTTCGCCCAGGTTGCCTCCTTCGTGGCGTATGGGGCCGCGGCGGACCCGACGGTTGCGGCGGACGGGGTGGGACGGCTGGCCGTATGCGCGCCGTCCGATCTGAGACGGGTGCTGGCCTATCTGGAGGCGTCGCCGTACTACCGGACTGCCGAGCACATGCTGGAGCAGAACTGGCGTTTTTTGCCGCTGCGGGAGCGCCTGCTGGCGGAGCGTCTGGCCGCCGGGCTGGTCTATGGCTGGTGGATGGCGGATCGGCTGGCCGGGGTGGCCGTGCTGAATCCGGAGCCGGAAGAGGAAGATGAGGCGGACGCGCCGTTCATCCGCAAACTGTACCTGGGCTACCTGGACGCGGCTCCCGATCAGCGGGCGGCGCTGGCGGCCGCGCTGCGCGGGCTGGCCGGGGCCAGGGGTGACCGGCGCGTGTCGCTCAAGGTGGCCGAGGATGGGGCCGTCATCGAAGCCTTGCGGGCGGCCGGATACGAGCGCCGCTGGGCATTGAGCATCCTTCTTTTTGCGCGCGATCTGGCCTCGCTGGCCGGCGCGCCTGGGTGAAAGGAAAGCGAACCATGAACGACGATTTCAACATTCCGACCGAGACGCTGGCCGAGAGCGAGCACTATCTGGTCTGGACTTCCGAGGAGCCGGACGGCGAGACGATCTACCATATCGATCTGGGCCAGGTGACGCTCCATTTCTTCCGCGAGGAGTGGGTGGAATTCCTCGGCCTGCTGCGCGGCATCAAGCCCGCGTGATGGGCCGGTTCCGCCAAGTGTCAGGAGGCGCGCATGGGCCGTCTGGTCGTGCTGGAAGCCTGTCCGGTGTGTAACTACAACGTCGAGGGCGTGCTGCACGTGGGCTGGAGTACGCGCAGTCGCCTGTTCCTGCTGTACCGCTACGATCTGGCGATCTGCCATACCTGCCACAACATCGTCTCGGTGCTCTTGCCCGTGCCGGAGCACGACCGCCCGCTGATCGACCGGGCGGCGCGGCAGGACCTGGAAACGCTCGAAAAGCGGGCCGAGGCCGGCGATTTCATGGCCCGGCGGCTGCTGCCGCTTCACCGCCTGGCCCTGGAGCCTGGCGAAACGCTGGACGAGGTCGAGGTCGGCCTGTGCACGGCCTGCGGCTCGACCGAACTGGAGAGCTATCCGACGGTGGGCGGGGACGAAGGCGAGCACTTCGAGGACGGCACGGCCTGGCTGGACTGCCCGCGCTGCGACGAGGGCCGGTTGTGGGTGCGCAGTGTCGGCACCTGGGATGAGATCGACGACGGCCTGTAGCGCTCCACTGTCAACCGGGGAGCGCTTCCAGTGCCTCGGCCAGGGCATGCCAGTCCGGCCGGTGGGCGTCCAGCCGGGTGGCGCCGGTTTCGAGTAAGCGGGCATTGCCCGCCAGTCCATTGTCGACCGCGAAAATGGCCCGCTTTTGCCGGAAGGCGAAGCGGGCCGTATACAGACTCCCGCTTTGCTCCCCCGCCTCGATCACGATCACGCCCCGGCACATGCCGGAGATAATCCGGTTGCGGGCGACCAGGCTGGCCGAACTGGGGGCGGTGCTCGGATGAAGCTCCGAGAGCAGCGCGCCGCCCGCGATCAGGCGTTCCACCGTGTCCACTTTGGCCGGAGGCTGGGGTGAGTCCAGCCCGGCTCCCAGCACCGCCACGCTGGCGCCCTCCTGCAAGGCCCCCTGATGGGCTGCCATGTCGATTCCCCAGGCCAGGCCGCTGACGACCGTCCAGCCGCGCCGGGCCAGCTCGCGGCCGGCCTGTTCGGCCAGACGCTGCCCGGCGGGAGTCGGATGGCGCGTGCCGACGATGGCGACCATCCGCGTATTCATGCGCGGAAGCTGCCCCCGGCAGAACAGGAGGGGCGGGGCGTCGCGGAGAGCCGCCAGCAAGGCCGGATAGCGCAGGTGGGATTGGGTCAGCAGGGTGATGCCGGCGGCCTGCCAGCGCTCGATCTCGATCGCGGTGCGGTCGAGGTTGATCGCCTGGATCGCCTGGGTGATGGCGGGGCCAACGCCGGGGACGGTCTGCAAGACGTCCGGCGCGACGCGTAGGATGGTCTCGACGTCGCCAAAGCGCTCCAGCAGGGCGTGCAGGGTCACGCCGCCCACGCCAGGCGTCAGACACAGCGCCACGAGGCCGGTGAAAGCAGCGGGAGGGATCACGGTGTCCCGCCGCCGTTCTCCAGGGGAGATGAGGACTCGGGCTGGCGAGCCGGGGCGCGTTCCTCCGGGATCAGGGGGATACCTTCCTGGCGCAGCCGGTTGTACAGGTCAATGCTGCGCGGATCGATGATCGCGCCGTGTTTGAGCAGGCGGCGAAGCTGGTGTGTGATGGCGAACAGCAGGGCGATATCCAGATCGCGCCGGGTCGATCCCGCGTCCAGCAGGCGGCGCACCTGGTCGATCCAGCCATAGGCGCGCGACGGTTCCACCAGATCGGCCAGGTAAAAGACCCGATCGGCGCTGGACATGTCCGGATGGCCGGTGGTGTGGTATAGCACTGCCGAAGTCACGGCCGGGTCGTCGATCCCCAGGGCGTCGCGGGCCAGCGCCAGGGCGACGCTGCCGTGCAGCAGATCGGGATGGGCGCGCTCGACCGGGCGAATGTCGAGCCTGAAGCGCTCGGCCAGGTGGAGCAGATCCGCCGGAGGGCGTTCCTTGGCCGCGTCGTGCAGCCAGCCGGCCAGACGCAGCGGGGCGGAGTCCGCGATTCCGAAGCGGCGGGCCAGGGCGGTCGCGGTCGCGACCACGCCTTCGGTGTGGGCGAAGCGTCCGGCGGAAAGCTGGCGGGCGGCCCAGGCGCGGGCCGCGGCTTCCAGCGGCAAAGGTTCGGATGAGTCGGGCGGGATCGTCATGAAGGCATCAGGCGGGTATCAGGTAGCCAGCGGCCGTGGGTAGGATGGGCGACGTTCACGTTTGCGCCGGCAATGCTACAATAAGTCCGAGAGGCTTCCCTCCGCCGAGGGGAGCGCACGCGGTCAGGTCAAGCCAATCGAGTATACCATACCTCTGGCCCAGGCATGCAGGCCGGTCAAAGGCACCAGCGAGGAGCGGGGAAATGGGGCGCGCGCGACGACAGGCGATCCTGATGGTGGCGGTAGTGGTGGGAGGGCTGCTGGCGACCGGGCTGGCGGCGCTGGCGCAGCAGCCGGTGGTCCTGGGGCTGGGGCTGCTGGCCCCGGCGGATAGCCCGGCCGGGCGCGGCGCGCAGCTTGCCCTGGCCCAGATCAACAGCGCGGGCGGCGTGATCGGCCCGGACGGCGCAACGTACGCCTTCGAATTGCTGTCGGTCCCGGTCACAAGCGCCGACGAGGTGCGCGCCGCCCTGCAAGCCCTGCGCGAGCGCGGGATCGTGGCCCTGCTGGGGCCCGATCAGGATGCCCTGGTGCTTTCGGCCTTCAATGACCTGCGCGCGCTTCAGATTCCGGTGCTGACGGCGGCGACGGGCGATACGATCACGATCGCCGATACGGGCGACGTCATCTTCCGTTCGCGTTCCCCGGAGCAGGTCTACACCGAGGCGCTGGTCGCCTACCTGACCGAGACGCTGGACGCGCCGGTGCTGGTTACCGTGCAGGTGGAGGCCAGCGCCACGACCACGGAAAGCATCGCGTCCTTCACGGCCAGCCTCGGCCAGCGCGGGATCACTCCCCTGTCGGCCCTGCAAATCGAAGACCCGGAACGGCTGGAAGCCGTGCTGGCGACGCTGACCAACCTCCAGCCGGACGTGGTCTGCCTGTGGGGCGCTCCCGGCGTGGCGGTGGAGTTGCTGCAACAGCTCCGCGATGCCGGATGGGACGGGATTTACGTCTACCGCGACGCGGCCGATGTGGCCTTTCGCGATCTGCTGCTGGCGCGCGCCGGTCTGGTCGATCGGGGGCCGGTGCTGGGGGTGACCAACTGGACGCCCGGCGTGCATAATGCGCAGTCGGACGCCTTCCTGAGCAGCTACGCGGAGACGTTCAGCAGCGTGCCGGACGACAGGAGCGCAGCGGCCTACGATGCGGTCTATCTGTTGGCGGCGGCGGTGGCCCAGGGCGGGGGGCAGCCGGCCGCGATCCGGCAGGCCTTGCAGAACGTAAGCGATCTGGACGGCGTGCAGGGCACGCTCAACCCGCGCCGCTTCGCCGTTGGGGAGATTATCAGCTTTGCCGTGGTTGCCCAGCTTAACAGCTACGCGGCTCCGCTGGCCCAGGCGCAGTTGGTGGACGGCGAGTTGCTCGCCATGCCCGGCCCGGCCCTCGCGGTTGTGCCCGGCACGCCCCAACCGACCGTGGCTCCGTTCACGCCCACACCGGACTATACCTCGACCCCGCAGGGCGTATGGGGTGAGGTCAACAGCGCCCGGCTCAACGTGCGCACCGGGCCGGGGACCAGCTACGCCGTGATCGGCCAGTTGAGCGCGGGCGAGACCGTGCTGCCGATCGGGGCCAACGTGGACTTTAGCTGGCTGGTGATCCCGTTCCGGGGCCAGACGGGCTGGGTAGCGACCTATCTGGTGACTCTCAAGGGCGGCCAGCTCAACTCGCTGCCGATCGTGATCCCGCCGCCTTCGCCAACTCCGGCCCTGACCGCGACGCCTACGCCTTCGCCCTTCGCCGATCTGATTGTGACCGGGGCCTCGCTGGAGCCTTCGCGGCCAATTCCGGGCAGCCCGCTGACCGTGCGGGTGGTGATCCAGAACATCGGCAGCGCCAATTCCACCGACACGGCCATCGCCGCCTCCTTCCAGCCGGGCGAGATTTATACCTCGGCGGCGATTCCGGCGCTGGCCCCCGGCCAGTTGGTGACGCTGGTCCTTTCGCCCGTGTTGACCGGCTCCGGCGCTTATTCCGTCCAGTTGGTGGTCGACCTGAACAATCTGGTCAACGAGGGGCCGGCGGGCGAAGCCAACAATCTGTATCCGATCACGTACACATTCGATCACGCGCTGTGGATGGAGGCCCAGATCACGCTCAATCCTGGGCAGGAAGTGCCCCTGTTGAGTTCCGGGGCGACCCAGTTACGTTGGGACGGGGCGACTCTGTGGGCAATCAATGGGGCGCAGATCGTCCTGCTGCCCGGTCTGACCTGGAGCACGGCCTACTACGATGTGCTGCCGGTCATGTCCGGCACGGCGGTGGCGCGGGCCAGCCTTGCGCCGGGGACGCTGGTCGGACTGACGACCGCTCCGGAGGGGTATCGCGGCTACCTGCGCGTCGACGGCTTCATCGGGGATTCGCTGCGCTTCAGCTACCGGGTCTACCAGCCCTAGAGGCACTGGGGACTGGCGGAGAATCAAGAAAAGGGCCCGCGTGTTCCGCGGGCCCTCGGTCATCCGGGGTAGAGCCTCGATGGAGACTGATCAGTCTTCCTCAGGCCGGCCGCCGGGCGTGCGCTGTTTCTTGTAGCGGTAGACAATACGGCCACGAGTCGGGTCGTAAGGGCTGAGTTCCAGGCGCACGCGGTCTCCAAGCAAGATACGAATGTAGTACTTGCGCATCTTGCCGGATAGGTAGGCCAGCACCTGGTGACCGTTGTCCAGCTCCACCAGAAACTGGGTGCTGGGCAGGGCCTCGATGACCCGACCTTCAACCTCGAGTTTTTCTTCGTTTTTGGCCATTGTATTGTCGCCGCGACCCTAAGAGGTCCGGGGCGCTCTGACCATGACTTTGCGCTGGCGCCGGCGAGCACGTCGAATCGACTTCTTCTTCTGAATCCGACGCAGTTCGCTCTTGGAAACGTGCCAGCGCTTCCGACGCACCGTGCTGAGAATGCCGCTCTTGGCCACGCCTTTGCGGAACCGCTTCAGCAGTTGATCCTGTGATTCATTGGGGCGCAGGGTTACGGAAGGCAAGCTAAATCACCTCTCTTTAGACTCATGAACGTCAAGCCGACCTGGGCGTATCGGATAAATTGTACCCGAACTTAAGCCTCAACGCTAGGGGCAGCTACTTCGGCCACGGCTTCAGGCTCCCCGTGCTTGGCTTTCCACTCGGCCACTTCGGCCTCGGTAACTTCCTTCAGGCTCAGGCCCAGGCGCTGGCGGTGGCTCTCGATACTGATCACGCGCATGAGCAGCTTCTGGCCCTCGTGCACGAGCTGGGTCGCATCTTCGGGGGCGGGGTCGGCCATCTGGCTGGTGTGCAGCAGGGCTTCGATCCCCGGCTCCAGGCTGACGAACGCGCCAAACTGGGTCACGCGGGAGACCTCGCCCTCGACGATCTGGCCGACATGGTACAACTCGTCGACCAAAGCCCAGGGATTGGGCTGGAGCCGCTTGAGGCTCAGGCCGATGCGCTTGCCGTCCTGATCCAGGCGCAGCACGTACACTTCGACCTCGTCGCCGACGTTCAGCAGCTCGCGCGGGTGACGGACACGGTGCCAGGCCAGTTCCGAGATGTGGATCAGACCGTCGGCTCCGCCGAGATCAACGAACGCGCCAAAATCGCGCAGACCGCTGACCACACCACGACGCACTTCGCCTTCCTTGAGTTCTTCCAGGAGGGCTTCCTTACGCTGGGCGCGGCGGCCGCTCTGGGCTTCGCGCTGGCTGAGGACGAGGCGGCGGCGCTTGCGGTTGACTTCGATGACCTTGACCGTGATCTTCTTGCCGATCAGGTCGTCCATGTGAGTCTTGCGCTGGTCTTCGTCCAGGCCACGCGGCAGGTCCATCACGTGGCTGGCGGGCACGAAGCCGCGCAGGTGGCCGAACGGCACGATCAGGCCGCCGCGATTGGCTTCGGTGATGAAGCCTTCGTAGACGTCACCGCTCTCCATGTAGGCTTCGGCCTTGCTCCAGTCCTTCAACTGGTGGGCCTGGGCGACCGAAACGAGCAGATTGCCGTCGGAGTCCTCTGTCCGGATGATCATCACCGGGATTTCGTCGCCGACCTGAACGTCCAGGTCCTCTCCCAACCGCTCCAGATCGTTACGCGTGACCACGGCGTCGCGCTTGAGGCCGACGTCAATGATCATGCCCTGGTTGTCGATGGCGAGTACGGTGCCGGTCAGAATATCGCCCCGTTCGGGCTGCTCCATCTCGAAAGATTCTTCGAGCATGGCCGCGAAGTCGAGGCTCGTGTCCTGGCCGTCCAGCATGGTCACTGTGTTCATAGATGTTGTTGTCCCCCGAGGGTAAGATTTTTGATTCTGGCGCAGGGACGACAAAACACGGCGCGACGGGCAGCTTTGGGAATCAGTGTCGATTGTTGCGGCTAGATTGACGTTACGGAACTGCGTGGAGAAATAAGAGCAGTGTAGGCCAACCTGTGCTGCATACTAAGTGCGTTTTGCGCCCATTTGCCAGATCGATGGAGAGTATAACAAGGCGCGAATTTGTTTGTCAACCTTCCAGGGGCGTGCGAACATGACGTTTGTCATGTTTTTGCCAGACAACATCTGTGCATTCTGCACACTCAGTCTGTAACCCGGCCCAAAGCGCCCTGCACGGGGGCAGGGCGCTCGATGGGCAGTCGGTATTGAAGCGGGGACGACCGGGGGCGGCTATTCGCCGGCCGGCTCGTCCGCGCCGGGTTCTTCGGTTGGCTCTGCGGGAACGCCAGCATCCTGGGCGCCGGCCTCCGCGCCTTCGCCTTCCTCGTCACCGAGACCCCAGCGCTGGGTGAAGCCCACGCGCCGGCGTTCCGGCTCGAGGTGGCTGATGCACAACTGGAGCCGGTCGCCCTTCTTGACGTAGGAGTGCGGCTCCTTGAGGGAGCCATCGCCCATTTCCGAGAGGTGGAGCAGCCCTTCCAGGCCGTCGTCCAGGGCGATGAACGCGCCGAAGTCGACCACGTTGGTGATGGTGCCTTCCACCTGCTGGCCTTCATGGTACTTGTCCATGACGGACACCCAGGGGTCGGGCAGCAGACGCTTGCGACTGAGGGCGATCCGGTTGGTATTGCGATCCAGGCTCAGCACATAGACGTCGATCTCCTCGCCGATGTTGAGCACGTCGCGGGGGTGATCGACGCGGTGCCAGGCCAGCTCGCTGACGTGGATCAGGCCGTCCGCCCCGCCCAGGTTGACGAACGCGCCGAAGTCGCGCAGGCCGGTGACGGTCCCGCGAATGATCTGGCCTTCCTTCAGCTCGTCGAGCAGGCGGGCCTTCTGCTGGGCGCGCCATTCCTTCTGCGCCTCGCGCTCGGAGAAGATCAGCCGGCGGCGGTTCGGCTCGACCTCGATCACCTTGACGTGCAGGCGGAGGTTGACCAGGTCCTGCATGGCATCCCGGCGATCGCCGCCCGAAAGGCCGGGGTTGAGAGTCGCCATGTGCGAGGTGGGGATGAAGCCCTCCAGCCGGTGCCAGCGCACCAACACGCCACCCCGATTGTGGCCGGTGACCGTGACTTCGACGACATCCTGGGTCTTGAGCAGGTTCAGGGCTTCGTCCCAGTCGTGCTTCTGAAGCCCCATGTTGATCGAGACCAGAATACCATCGGGATCGGACGGGTTCAGGATGTAGACGGGGACTTCCTGCCCAACGGCCAGTTCGGCCCGGAACTCGCGATCCAACCGCTCGATGTCTTGAAAGGGGACGATGCCATCCTGTTTGGCGCCTAAATCAACGATGATCTCGTTGGGATTGATTTGTTGGATGATCCCGAGGCGGATTTCGCCGCGTTCCGGCAGTTCCAGTACGAGCGACTCTTCCAGCATTTTCTCAAAATCGGAGTCCGACTGAGAAGTGTTGCCAACGTGCTTGTCCATAGCAGAAAACTCGACCTACCTTTGCGTGGAGATTAGTTGCCCAGATGAGAATTGCGATGTGAACCGCTCTCCATCTGAGCCATGAGGCGGTTCAACCATGCCAATTCAGCGGTGTACAGAGTCAGGGCGTAGTCCAGTACCCAGTCCTGAGCTGCCGGGGAGTTTCCACTTGCCCGATCGCGATCCGCCTGCAATGCCTGCACGTCTGCCTGGATGGCCTGCCGCCGCCGCTGAAGCGGCGCGCACAGGTGGTTCGCAGAGCGTGCATGCCCGATAAAGAGCCGTAACAGGAAGTCCCGCCGTTCGTGGCCGTTCCCCGGCTCTCGTAGCCAGATATCGAGTTCCTGCCGGCCGAGATCGGTGATTTCATAAACCTTGCGGGCGGGTCGATGTGGCTGAACATCTTCTTCCATCCGCACCGCGCCGTCTTGCAACAGGCGGTGTAGAGTTGGATGCAGTGTGCCGTAGCTGGCTTGAGCGAAAGATCGAAGGGATGGCGTCAACCCGTTTCTTGATTTCGCAGCCCGTCATCGGGGCTGCGGACAGCATTCCCAGGACAAGATAACGGTGAGACATAACACTTATCCAACCGGAATTGTATGTTTCGAAAAAGTATATCCTTTCGAGATATGTTAAGCAAGACCGAGCCTATCTACATTATGTTTGAAATTACAAACACCCTCCGAATTTATTCAGCCTTGCAGGATAGTACTGTAATTATCATAAAAATCTCCAAAATATCCAGATTATTTCCCAATAAAAACCCCCACCGCGTGAAAAAGTCACGCGATGGGGGCAAATTGGTCCGAATCAGTTTTCCTTGGGGCCGGCTACCCGGATTCCCTGCACGCCGCGATCCAGCTCCCAAGGGTAGACGATGTAGGCGTCGGTCACCGCCCCATAGAAGTCCGGCTCGGCGCGGGTGAAGAGCGACCGGTAGGGGTTGAAGTGAAAGACACAGGTGGCCGCCAGGCCGCCCGCCGCTTCGACCCGGCCGCGCACGGCCGTGCTCGTCCGGCCGCTGCCCCACACGTCGTCCACGATCAGGATGCGCCGCTCGGTCAGGAGCGATTCGCTGGGGAACTGGAGGAAATTGGGCATGGCGAGCAGGCGCGCTTCGTGCGGCTCCTGTTGGAAGTGCACGGCCGCGGTCAGCACGTCGCGGATGTCCAGCGCTTCCGCCAGCAGGCCGCCGGGGATGATCCCGCCGCGCGTGACCAGGATCATGGCTTCGAACGGGGCAACGCTCTTGATCTGCGGCACGAGGACGTCGACCAATTGATCCACGTCTTGCCAGGTCAGAAGTTCGTGGCGGACGGGTCCAGAGCTAGTCATTTTCGATGCGCTTCCCTTTCCCCCCGGCAGGGCGATATGTTACCCGTCCTGCCGGCCCCGGTTGGCGACGGAGGCCACGGTGTGGTGGGTGCGGAACAGGCTGTACTGCCCGACTCGCCCCGGCACCGGGTTCAGCACGTTTTCGTCGTTCATGATCGACAGCCACAGCTCAAGCTGATCGGTCTGGAAGCCGGTCTCGCGGCTGACGGTGACGTGCGAGATGGCTTCGTGGCGGTCGTAGAGGCCCAGCAGCGCCAGGACGAAGAAGTCCCGCGTGCGCAGCACTTCCTGGACATAGGGCGTGTCGAGGATCAGGGAGATGCCCTTGGTGCGGAATTCGCTCTGAGGGTTCTCGTATTCCTCGACGCGGACGGCTTGCAGTTCCAGCAGCCCTTCGATGGCCTGCTGGAAGACCATGCCCGGATCGTGGGCGCGCAGGCGGCGGTGCAGGCTGCCCAGCGGGCACCACAGGAATCCCCGGAAGCTCGTGAACTGTTCCACGCTGACCACGATCCGGCGCTGCATGGCGTCGAGCAGATCGGGATCGACCCGGCTGTACAGGAAGCCCGGCCCCTGGTCGCCGACTTCCTCGACTTCTTCCAGGCGTTGGATGGTGTTATCCGAGAGTTTGATCACGGGGACGAGGTCGTCCGGATTGTGGCGGTGGGGGACCAGCTCGCGGTGGAGGATGCCTTCGCGCACCAGACAGTCGACCCATTCCGAGCGCCATTGGTCGCTGGAATTCAGGCCGGGCCGATCCAGGTCGCGGTCCATGGCGATGCCTTTGAGCAGGAAGCCGTAGTTGACGTACTCCCAGCCGCGCACGTCCAGGGTATTGGCGACGCGGGCGACGATCCGGTCCCGAACCAGGCGGGTCTGTTCCACCAGCGGGTGGGCGAGGTTGACGCTCAGAATCTCGCCGTCCTCCGTGTGGAACAGGTCCATCGCCATGGCCTGGGTGACCAGGTTGGCGGCCCGGTCGTCGGAGACCACGGCGTTCACGGCCAGAAGCTGGCGCTCCAGCGCGGACCGGGTGACGATGTAGTTGCCGGCGGCCAGATTGTCGTACTGGAGGATGGCGCTGACCCACTGCGAGGGCCGGACGTCGATTGGAGGCGTCGCGTGCGCCTGCGGGGTCGGGGCGGTCGCGCCGTACAGGCGGCCGAGCGCCTCGTGCGGCTGCATGCTGGTGAAGTCTTCGATGTACTCCACGATGACGGCGGGGTTTGTTTCCACCTGGCGGCTGATGCTGCCGCGCACGCCCCACACGATCACTTGCTTGTTGTGCGAACGCAGGGTGTTGATGACCTCGTTGAAGTCGCGGTCCCCGCTGGCAAGGATGAAGACATCCGGGCTTTCGGGGCGCATCAGGTCGGCCATCAGGTCGCGGGCGATGCGCATGTCGGCGCTGTTCTTGCCGGGCAGGTTGAAGACCGGATCGATGTTGCTCATCGCCAGGCGGCTGGGGGCGTCGTCCGTGATTTCCCGGCCGACATTGTCCACCAGCGGGGGCAGGCTGCCGCGCTGGCCCCAGGGGGCATAGGCGGCCATGTGGGTGATCTGGCCGTGAGCGCGGGCCTGGGCCACGAAGCGCGCGATCAGGTGCTCCAGATTGACCGTGTAGCCCTGCTTGTCCAGGCTGATGGCGATATTCTCGAAGTCGATGTAGAGCGCGACCAGCGCACCATGAATGCCGAGCGTGGTTTCCAAGGGCTGGACGATCACGCCGGGAAGGTGTAGCCCGGCCGGATCGGCCTCGCCCCACACCCGAATTCGCCCACCGGGAGCGAGACGAACCCGGGCCAGCATGGGCAGGATCGCGGTGTCGTTGGTAGCCAGGATCAGCTCGTTGACGGCCGGGTCATGTTGAAGATAGTCGCGCCAGAGGATGCTCTCCAGCGTATGCCGGTCCGCGACCGAGCACAAGGCGAAGCCGCTGGCGGAGAAGGCGCGCTGCGGGCTGACCGCGCCGCTGTACAGCGCGTCCTGCATCTCCCAGTTGGCGATGGCCACGGCGACCAGATCGTTGAAGCTGGTCAGACCGGCCGCCAACGCCGCGCCGCCGCGCAGTTTGTTCGCCAGTTCGAAGAGGTCGATGGAGATACCACGTTGACGTAATTTGGACAGGAGGGTGTCTACGTCAACAAATAAGTAAGAGGCCATTTCGATACCTTAATCGAAAAATAAAACCACACGTTGCTGGATGGGGAGGGCAGGGCCGGCGCTGAAGGTTTTTTCCACTGCGATCGGAGCCAGGCGGAACACCCTCCGGCTCTCTGTTCTCTGTGCGAAACCCCTACCGACCTCGACACAACAGAGCAATAATTTGTTGAACGGACAGACAATCACTATCTAAATTTTAACAGGCGTGCGGCCTCTCAGCAAGAGTGGCGGCGGACGCAGATCGGCTTTGGCCCCCGGACGGGGCAAAGGAGCGCCCGGACCAACAAGGGCCGGGCGCTCCTCGGTGCTCAATACGAACGGGCGAAGAAGGCCATCTTCTGGGCGGTCTTGCCGCTGACGATGCTTGGCCCGGTCTGGTTGGGATAGGGCTGTTCCAGGGGGAAGCAGCGCGAGACGCACTGGAAGTCTTCCTTGATTTTCTGCTCTTCCTCGCGGTCGCCGCTGAACCAGGTCAGCGCCCAGCCGCCGCTTTCGATGATCTCGCCGAAGCGCTGGTAATCGCCGACGACTTCGGTCAGGTTGCTGTCGCGGAATTCCGTCGCCTGTTTGAGCATGTTGGCCTGGATGTCGTCCAACAGGTTGCGCACCGCCGTGACGATGCCTTCCTGGGGCACGAACTGCTTGCCTTCGCGGCCGGGGATATCGCGCCGGGCCAGGGCGACCGAGTTCTTCTGAACGTCCTTGGGGCCGATCTCCATCCGCAGCGGGACGCCGCGCATTTCCCAGTCGTTGTACTTGAAGCCGGGTGTCTGGCCTTCGCGGTCGTCCACGTGGACACGGATGTCCGCGTCGCGCAGGGTGGCCTTCATGCGCCACACGGTGTCCATCACGGCGGTCTTTTCGGCCTCGTCCTTGTAGATGGGCACGATCACGACCTGGATGGGGGCCATGCGCGGCGGCAGGCGCAGGCCCTTGTCGTCGCCGTGGGCCATGATCATCGCGCCGATGAAGCGGGTGCTGAGGCCCCAACTCGTCGTCCAGCAGTACTGAAGCTCGTTGTTGAGGTCGAGGTACTTGATGTCGAAGGCCTTGGCGAAATTCTGGCCGAGGTTATGGCTGGTGCCGGATTGCAGGGCGCGCCGGTCGCCCATCATGGCTTCGATGGTGTAGCTGTGCAGCGCCCCAGCGAACTTCTCGCTGTCGCTCTTGCGGCCGGGAATGACCGGGATGGCGGCATCGGTCACGGCGAAATCGCGGTAGATATCCAGCATGCGGCGGGTTTCTTCTTCCGCCTCGTCGTAGGTCGCGTGGGCGGTATGGCCTTCCTGCCACAGGAATTCCATCGTGCGCAGGAAGAGCCGGGTGCGCATCTCCCAGCGAACGACGTTGGCCCACTGGTTGATCAGCACGGGCAGGTCGCGGTAAGACTGAATCCACTTGGCATAGGCCCAGCCGATGATGGTTTCCGAGGTCGGGCGCACCACCAGCGGCTCTTCCAGCTCCTTGCCGCCGCCGATGGTCACGACGGCAAGCTCCGGCGAGAACCCCTCGACGTGCTCGGCTTCCTTCTTCAGGAAGCTCTCCGGGATGAACAGCGGGAAGTAGGCATTGCGGTGCCCGGTTTCCTTGAAGCGCCGGTCGAGTCCGGCGCGGACTGCTTCCCAAAGCTCGTAGCCATAGGGGAGGATGATCATGCAGCCGCGAACGGGCGCGTAATCAGCCAGCTCGGCCATCTGCACTACATCCGTATACCAGCGGCTGTAATCTTCGTTGCGGGGGGTGACGCCCTGTTTCTCCGACATGAATGCTCCTTGCTTGCGTGACTAAGGTGGCGTGCAGCGGGCCGCGATCCGGCTATCCCACCGGAATGGGTGGGCGAGCCGGGCGCCCGGACCATGACCACGATCACTTCTTATGGCGGGTTTCCTGCTGGGCCAGGTAGCTGGCATAGGCGGCGCGGTAGGCCGCGTCAAGCTGGCGATCGTAAACCTGGATCAGCAATTTTGCCAGTTGGAGTTCCGACTGCTCGTCGATGAAATCCTGGCGGGTCTGGCTGTCCCACTGCTCCCACATCTCGCGGAAGCCTGGCCGCCGGTAGAGGGGGGTGAGCAGATCGGTTGTAACCTGCGCTTCCAGCATTTGCAGGGCGGTGTCATCCAGACCTGCCTTGAGTGCGAGGTAGGCCGGCTCGAACACGATCTGGGTCAGCGGGCCGAGGTCGGCCAGCTCGGCATCCAGGTTGTAAAAATAGTCCCGGAAATCGTCATCTTCCCAGAGGGTATCCAGAACAAAACTGGCGGCTTTGGTGTAAGTACTCATTTTATCGTTCACCTGTCAGCGTTTGCCTGGCACCACCAGGCCGGGGGAACCACGATTCAGGCGAGCCGGATGGCCCCCCTCTCTATTGTGCCACAGAACGGCCGCCCTTGCCGTGCGTTCGCGCGGCGGCGCTCATCCTTAGCTTACCCGAAAACACCGGTGGGGAGAAGCGGCCTCGCGGCGGCGGGAGGTGATTGCCAGTTCCCGGCTGTCTGAGTAGACTACCAGAGATTTCGGGTAGGAGAGGGGAGTGGATACCATGAACGCGGCGATGCCGATGAGACGCAGTGCAGGCGGGATCAAGGTCGTGGGGGTGGGGGATGTCGGCGGCAATGCGGTCGACCGGGTGGCGGGCGAGCCGCTGGACGGCCTGGAGACGATCGCGGTCAATACCTACAACCTGGCCCTGGAGAGCCTCAAGACCATCAGGCGGCGGCTATCGATTGGCAGCGGGCTGGGGGTGGGCGGCAATCTGATGCAGGGCCAGCGCGCGGCGGAGCGCTGCGCCGGGGAACTGGCGCAAGTCCTGTCCGGCAGCACCGAGGTCTACGTCGTGGCCGGGATGGGCGGCGGGACCGGGAGCGGCGCGGCCCCGGTCGTGGCTCAGATGGCATGGGAGGCCGGGGCCACGGTCACCGCCGTCGTCACGCGGCCCTTCAGCTTCGAGGGGACGCTGCGGGCCAGCACGGCCGCGCGTGGAATCGCCCTGATGGAACAGCGCGTCCACCGGCTGGTGGTCTTCAATGCCGACCGGCTGCTGCCTTTCCTGGCGGAGAATCCGGCGCTCGATCAGGCCTACACCCTGCTGGCGCAGGCGCTGGCCTGGCAGGTGCTCGTGCATCTGGTTTAGGCCGATAACGGGCCGCGCGCGCCGGCTTGCGCCCGGTGGCGGGGAGGGTGTTGAGCGCGCTTCGTTCCCGCTCGCGGCTGCCCGTCAGACCTGGGGCAGCACCGTCCGCGCGAAGGCTTCCAGCCGATCCAGGTCGTCCAGGGCCAGCCATTGCAGCATGACGCGCTGGGCGCGGGCCTCGGCCAGCCGCCCCAGCCTGTCGACGACCTGGCCCGGCGTCCCGCAGACGATTCCGCGCGCCGCCAGGTCGGCTTCCGAGCGATCGCCCAATACACGGCGGTATTCGGCTTCGTCCCGCCCGAAGACGATCTGGGTCATCAGGGAACGGCGCACGTCGCCGGGCTGGCGGCCCCGCGCCAGGAGCAGGTCATCCAGCACGCGGTTGCGCCGGGCGTATTCCTCGGCGGTGATGAACACGCCATTCCATTCGCGGGCGTAGCGAGCCACCAGGGGCAGGGTGCGCTTTTCGCCGTTGCCGCCGATCAGGATCGGCGGTCCGCCCGGCCGCGCCGGACGCGGCAGCAGGATCGCGTCCTGCAGGCGGTAGTAGTTGCCGCTGAAGCTGACCGGCCGGTCGCTGTTGAGCAGGCGCGTGATCACTTCCAGCCCTTCCTCGAAGCGATCGAGGCGCTGCGGCACGTCCAGCAGGTCGTAGCCGAACATGGCGTGCTCGCGGACGTTCCAGCCCGCGCCGATGCCCAGACTCAGCCGCCCGTCGGACAGGTCGTCTACCTGGCTGCCCATGCGGGCCGTCAGGATGGGATCGCGGAAGGAGACAGGCGAGACCAGCGGGCCGAACTCGATCCGGGAGGTGTGGCTGGCCAGCCAGGTCAGCGACACCCACAGGTCGAGCGAGTCTTCCTCCGGGGCGGCGATCGTGAAGTGGTCGGAGCGATACAGCCCGGCGAAGCCGAGGTCCTCGACGGCCGTCGCCATCCGCTGCCAGCGCGGCCAGTTGAGTCCGGCCTGGCCTTCGATCATGATCGCGAGTTCGAGCATGGGGCGTCCTTTCGCTTCGGGCGGACGATACGATGAGTGTACCACGCCCCCGGCCGGGGCGGATTTGCTCAGCGGCCGTTGAGGAGCGGGATCGCCTCCTGGGGAGTCCGCACGCAGCGGAAGAGGTCCATGTCCTCGGCGCGGATGTACGCGCCGTCGGCATAGAACGTGTCCAGCGTGGTCTGCCATTCCGTGCCCAGCAGGATCAGCGGCTTGCGGCGCATCTCGCCGACCTGGATCAGGCTCCAGGCCAGGGAGACCTCGCTGAGCGTGCCGATCCCGCCGCGCAGGGCGATCAGGCCGTCGCTGAATGTGACCAGGTGATAGAGCCGGTCGCGCAGGGTCGGAAAGCGTATCTCCTCCTTGACCCAGGGGTTGGGCTGGATGGTGCGGGCTTCCCACTGGTTGAGCGCGTCGGTGGTCACGCCGATGACGTGTCCCCCGGCCTCGGCTGCGCCCCGGCTGGCGGCTTCCATCGTGCCGGAGAATCCGCCGGTGGCGACGGTATAGCCGGCCTCGGCCAGCAGGCGGCCGACCTGATAGGCTTCCTCATAGGCGGCCGATCCCGGACATGGGGCGGAACCGCCAAACACACTGATGATTCCGGGCATTGCTCTTCCTTCCTGATCGCTGACGACACGAACGCGGCAATGGTCGCACGTCCGGGCCGGTTTGTGAAGCCCGGATTACGCGCCGGACGGTTGCCCCAACAGGGGTTGCACGGCGTTACGGATGGAGTCGGCCAGCAGATCGACCACGATCCGCAGCTCGTCCTCGGTGATAATGGCCGGCGGGCCAATCATGACCACGTCGCCCCGCGTGCCGTCGAAGGAGCCCCGGCCTGGATAGACCATCAGGTTCAGGTCGCGGGCCGCGTCCAGAATCCGGTGGGCGACGTCCAGCCCCGGCTCGAAGGGGGCTCTGCGGGCCTTGTCGGCCACCAGTTCCACGCCCCACATCAGCCCGACCCCGCGCACGTTGCCGATGTAGGGCAGGTCATCCAACTTCTCGTGCAGCATCCGGCCCAGAATTTCGCCCTTGCGGGCGGCTTCCTCCACCAGGCGGTTGCGCTGGACGTAGCGCAGGGTCGCCAGCCCGGCGGCGGCTCCGACGGCATGGTGAGAGAACGTGCCGCCGTGGGCGACGTCCTGACCGGCGCGGGCCAGCTCCTCGACCAGCGATCCGCGCGCGGCCATGATCGACAGCGGGAAGACTCCGCCCGCCACGCCCTTGCCCAGCGTCAGGATGTCCGGGGTGAAGCCGAAGTGCTCGAAGGCGCACCAGCGCCCGGTGCGGCCGAACCCGCACATCACCTCGTCGGCGATCAGCAGGACGCCGTATTTGTCACAGATGGCACGGATGGTCGGGAAATAATCCGGCGGGGGGACGGTGGCGCCCAGCGCCGCGCCGGAAACCGGCTCGACGATGAAGGCCGCGATGGTCTCCGGGCCGTATTCGGTGATCAGGCGCTCCAGCGCGCGGGCGCAGGTCAGATCGCAGGCGGGATAGGCCTGCCCGAAGGGGCAGGTGTAGCAGGTGGGCGGCTCGATGTGCGGCATTTCGCGCAGCATGGGCAGGAAGCGCTGGCGGGCCGCCTTGCGCCCGCCGATTGCCAGCGTGCCGAGGGTGATGCCGTGGTAGGAATTCCAGCGGCCGACGATCATGTGCCGCCCGGACTGGCCGCGCAGCATCTGAATCTGGCGGGCCAGCTTGATCGCGGCCTCGTTGGCCTCGCTGCCGGTGGTCAGCGGGAAGAAACGCGCGTCCGGCATGGGGATGACTTCGGCCAGGGCCGCCGCGTATTCCTCCAGCACGCCGGTCGTGAACTGCTCGGCGTGCACGTAGGCGACGCGCGAGACCTGTTCCAGCATGGTCCGGCCGATCTCTTCCACGCCATGGCCGATGTTGACCACGATCGCGCCGCCGGAGGCGTCGATGAAGCGGCGGCCGTCGGCGGCGATCAGGTAGATTCCCTCGGCATGGGTGATCTGGGGAAAGTCGTGCTTGAACTTGCGGTAGAAAACGTGGCCCTCTGGGTATTTGGGACTCATGAGTGGTGGCTTTCCGGCGGTTGGTGGGTGATGGCACGGGATGAACTGGCCTGATTATCGCTCAATAAAAAGCAGAGGCAAGAGGCTGGGTGGCAGAGTCCTGAGGCCGGGAGGCCAGACGCCGGAGAAAGTGCCGAAACGCCCGGCGCTGAGGCGGCGCGCTGCTGCCAGGGTTATCCAGGCGGTGGGTTGCTGGGTGAGGACTACTGCTCTGGCGGTTTAATGTAACCCGCTGTGCCGCGCGCCAGCCCGGCGGCGGCGGCGAATACGTCCAGGTACGGGAACAGGAACGTGCCGGGGCATTCGGTGTCCGGGTTGAATTCCCGGTGCCCGGCGAGGTGGGTCAACCCCAGATCGGCGGCCAGCCAGACGAGCAGGTCGAGGGTCGCTCGCAGGGCGGCTTCGGTGGGGTATTCGGTCATGAAGTTGCCCAGCAGGCAGACGCCGACCGTGCCGGTGTTATACCCGGCGGTATGCGTGCCGCGCACGTTGATCGGCCGGCCTTCGTAGATCGCGCCGCCCTTGCCGATCAGGTAGTGGTAGGCGATGTCCGCCCAGCCGCGATCCTCGCGGTGCAGCCGGTCAATCTCGCGCAGGGTGGCGAGGTCATCGCCCTCGTAGAAGGCCGCGTGATGGATCACCACGGTGGTGTAGACGCCGTCCAGGGGGGGCAGGTAGGCCCGCCAGCCTTCCGGGTTGGTCTCCGGATCGTAGAAGCCGTTTTCGTTGGGCGCGGTGTGATCCGGGGGCAGCGCGCCCCAGGCCGCGCGGGCGACGATCGGCGGACTCGGTAGTTCCGGCTGTGGGGTAGCCTGGGCGGTGGCGGCCGCTTCCGTGGCGAGGGCGGCCAGCAGCCGGTCATTGGCGCGCCGGGCCAGGAGGTGGATCAGCACCCAGACCAACCCGCCCCCGGCGGCGATCCCGCCCGCGCCGATCCCCAGCCAGGCCAGGAATTCGCGCCGGTCCATCTGGCGGCGGGCAGGCGGCCGGATCAGGGGGCGGTGGGGTGGGCGCGGTGAACGGGCAGGCGGGTGGGTGGGCATGCGGTGTGTGCCTAGCGCGAGATGTCCTTGCGGTAGCTGGTATAGCCGCCGCTGACGACGAAGCCGCGCTGTTCGTAGAAGGCGATGGCGGGGGCGTTCTCCAGGCTGACGCGCAGCATGGCCGTCTTCAGCCCGCGCGCCTGGAAATGCTGCAAGGCAGCGTCCAGCAGCGCTCCGGCCAGGCCGCGCCTGCGCCAGTCCTGGCGGACGGCGATGTGGGCGATCTCGCCTTCGCCCGGCTGGCCGCCGGTGAGGGAGCGAACCAGCCCGACGCCTTCCTCCCCGGCCAGCGCGATGAACGATGCCTGGGGCATGAAGCTGCTTCCGCCCGTGTAGTAGCGCCGCCAGCTTGCCGCGCCGACCACGCGCGCGCCGGGCCGGTCGGCGAAGGCGGCGTTGAAGGTCCGGCGCATCAGGTCGTCGCGCTGCGGCGTCCAGGGCAGGAGCGCAATCCCGGCCGGGAGGACTGGCTCCGGCCGGGGGTGAGCCAGCGCAAGGCGCATGGTTTGCTCACTGTGGCGCGGCGCGAATCCGGCGCTTTTGATCAGCGCGATCCGCTCGGTCAGGTCCCATTCGGAGGGGATGTTCATCCAGGCCGGGCCGATCGCGTCCCGATCCCGGATGATGTGGCGCGCCCGGATTTCCAGCCAGCGCAGCAGGAAGCGATCCAGCCAGCGGCGGCGGTAGGCCGGATTCACGTCCAGCCACAGGTCGATCCGGGTCTGCCCGGAGGTGTCGGGGTCGGGCATGGCCCAACCGAGGGCCAGGATGCCGGTGCTGTTGGCCGCGGCCAGCGAATTGTGGGCTGCGTCGAGCAAGGGATCGGCCAGGTAGGCGGCAAAATCCTCGGCCGTTTCCACCCCGCTCATCCCATTCTGGCGGCCGAGGATGGTCACCAGGCGGGCCAGGGCGGGCGCATCCGCCGCGTGCAGCGGCCGCCAGGCGAAGTCCTCGTAAATTGGGGGGCGGATGTTCGTCGAACGATTGGATGGCATAGGTACGTGCCTGACGACGAGACCGGGCGGAAGTGCCTCCAGTTGGCTCCCCTTGCGCCCCATTGTAGCAGAGACAGGCCGCCTGGAGCGATCAGCCCTCAGCGGTCAGCCTTCGGCCAAAGCATGACAACCGGCCAGCACTTGTCGCCGCCGCTTGTGTCTCTGCCTCCTGTCTCTTGTCTCTGCTTTTCTATCCCCGGTACAGCCCGGACGGGTCAAGCTCCTCGCGCATGATGCGCAGCTCCTCGGCGGAAGGCGGCGCGACTTCGCCCACTTCCGGGGCGACCGCCAGCGCGAAGCCGACCTCGGCCTGGACATCCTCGACCGTGGAGCCGGGGTAGAGCGCCGCCAGACGCATCTCGCCCGTCTCCGGGTGGAAGTCCAGCAGGCAGCGGTCGGTGATGACCTTGTCCGGCCCCGCGCCGGGCATCTTGAGCGCGGCCCGCTCGGCCCGTCCGCCCAGGAATCCGGGACTGGTCACGAAGTCCACCTTTTCGATGAAGGTGCGCTTGCTCAGGCGGGTGATGTTCAGGATGCGTCCGGCGTTGATGGCGATCTCGCACGCGCCGCCGCTGCCCGGCAGGCGCACCTTGGGATGGGTGTAGTCGCTGCCGACGACGGTGCTGTTCAGGTTGCCGAAGCGGTCGACCTGGGCCGCGCCGAGCAGGGCCACGTCCACCAGCCCGCCCTGGAGGTAGTACATAAACAGGTCATTCATGGGCATGACGGCGGTCGAGCCGGTGACCAGGGTGGGGTCGCCGATCGAGAGGGGCAGGCGGGCCGGCTGCGCGCCGTAGACGCCCGATTCATAAATCAGCGCCAGACCGGGGTTGCCGGTGCGGATCGCCAGGTTGCAGGCGATGTTGGGGATGCCCACGCCCACAAAGACGGTTCGGGCGTCGATCAGGTGGCGGGCGGCCACGGCGATCATCATCTCAGAAGCGGTGTAGTCAGACATACGGGTCGGTTCCTTTGGAAAGACGGAAAAAGCGCTTTTAGCTTTTGGCTATTGGCTCTTGGTCAAGACAAAACGGGCGTTGGCGGGCAGTCAAGGAACTGGAAGCGCCCGCCGAAGAAGACTCTTGCCATAAAGTCGCGCTCCGGGACCTGGTTCTGTTCGAAGGCGACGATCAGCGGGGCGTCGTCGTAAGGAATGGCGTGTTTGTCCAGGGTGTACGTCCCATCGGCGGCCACGTCCAGCACGGCGAAGCGCGCGACCGGGGCGGTGAAACAGCCCAGGCTGCCCGGATTGACATAGCGCCGCCGTCCGGTCAGGTCATGGGCGGTATGATCGTGGCCGTGGAAGACCAGATCGGCCGGCACGTCGCCGTACAGCGCGTCGAACTCCGCGGCCTGGGACGAGAGGGCGAACGGCGCAAAATCCGAGCCATCGGCCAGCCAGGCGTAATGGGTGAACAGGACGCGCAGCCCGGCATAGTTCCGGAGCAGGGTGCGCGGCCACGTTTTGATCGTGTCGCGCAGGGCCGGGTCGAGCCGGGCATGCGTCCACTGCTGGTGCCTGAACTTTTCCTCGCTCAACCCGGCGGGACACGTCGCGGGCAGGCCCTGGGCAAAACACAGGTCGTGGTTGCCCGGCAGGCAAATCACGCCCCGGTCGAGCAGCATGGTCACGGTCTGGACTGGCAAGGGGCCCATCGAGATCATGTCGCCGGTATGAATCACGGCGTCGCAGCCCAGCCCGTCAATGGCGGTCAGGGCGGCCTCCAGGGCGGGCAGGTTGGCATGGGCATCGGTCATCACAGCAAGGCGCATGGGTACTCCTGGAAAAGCAGCGATCGGCAGTCAGCGATTAGCGATCAGCCAAAAGCTCGCATGGACCCCCGGACAGGCGGTTTCTCGTGCCTCTGGTCCCCGTGGTTATTCGTCCTTCTTGAACGGGTTGACCAGGAGCGTGGGTGAATCTTCCACGTCCAGGTGCAGCTCGATGATCTCACCCGGCAGCGTGGTGACGCGCGCCATCTCGGTCGGCGAGCCGCCGCCGACCTCGACCCAGACGCCCCGCCCGCAGCGCAACTCCTCCAGAAAGCGGCGGCAGTGGTCGTTGGCCTGGGGAATCCAGGGGCCGCGCAGTACGGCCGGATAGCGGCGCGGCGCTTCGACGTGGCCGATCAGCTCGCCGCGCCAGAAAATGGGTTCGTGGTCTGCCATGAGAGCCTCTCTCAGTCTGCGATCAGGTCGCGCGAGCGGCGGGTTCGACTAGGTGTAGATTCCGTAGTTGACCGGCTCGGAGAGCGCCGGGCCGGGCTTGAGCCGGGCCAGAGTTTCCGCGCCGAGTTTCTTCAGGTAGGCCGGGCGATCCGGCAGGCTGTATACCCACTCGTCGAGCCACTGCGCGGTCGGTTCGACCTCTTTGGAGCGCTCGCCCCAGTCCAGGTAGAAGGGATTGTCGCGGTCGTAGTAGCCCTGCACGTAGGAGGGATGCGCGCCGTATGGCTCGACCACGATCGCGTCCACGATCAGGTCGGGGATCAGAGTGCGGTTGGGATCGGCCCGGATCACGGCCTCGTCGACGACTTCCTCGACGACGATCACCACGTGCTGGCTGGCGAAGGCGACTTCCTTCTGCATGCCCATCAGGCCCCAGAACTGGGTGTTGCCTGACCGGTCGCAGCGCGGGGCGTGGATGATCGCCACGTCCGGGTTGAGGGGCGGCACGACCGAGATTTCCTCCCCGTCGGCATACGGGCTTTTGACCGTCTTGATGCCGGGGTTGTGGGCGGGCAGGTCGCTGCCGGTATTGCTGCGGAGGGGGAAGAAGGGCAGCTTCGCCGCTCCGGCCGTGTAGCGCCCGATCATGCCGAAGTGGGTGTATTCCTCGATCTCCAGCGGGCGGGGGATGCCCTTTTCCACGGCGCGGCGCACGGCATACAGCGACCCGACGCCGGGATTGCCCAGATAGCTAAAAACGAGCTTTCTGGCCGTCCCGGCGGCGATCATCTGGTCGTAGATCACGTCCGGGGTCAGGCGGCACAGGGTGAGATCGCGCTTCTGCTGGCGGATGATCTCGTGGGCGGCGGCGAAGCAGATCAGGCTGGTGAAGCCCTCGATGGCGAGCGTCGCGCCGTCGGGGACGAACTGCTGGACCGCTTCCTTCATGCTGATGATTTTGTCGGTCATAGGGTCATCATCTCGATTTGGGTGGCGAGGATTACCGCTATCGTATCACTGCTGTGGTGAAACGGAAACGGGCCGGGCATCACGTGCCCGGCCCGCGTTTTGTCCTGTTTCCAGGTTAGCGATGTGAAATCAGCTTTTCGTAGTCTGTGTGCGAGCCGATCCAGAACCAGATCAGAGTACCTCTTCTCGGATGCCCAGCGCGCGGTAGCCTCGCGTGACTCGCACGGAATAGATTGGTCGCGTTGGGTGCACGGGCTTGAAACGCAGACTGGGATGGTAGGGGTCTTGCTGGAAAAGCGCATAGGCTTTGCGAGCCTGCTGGCGAATGTCGGGTGGTAGTTCGCGAAAAGCACGGCGGAAGCGCTCTGTCGTATGAGAAATCATAGCCGATCAGGATCGAGAGGCGCGGACTTCCCTGTCCGGTACTCGTCATGTGCTTCATCGGCAAGCTCGTCCAGAAGGCTGGCCGAGGTATCCAACAACTCCGCCCAATGGTGCTCGGACTCCAGTTCTTTCAGAATCCAGCGGGCGAAAGCCTCTTGTTCTTCCTGGGGAAGCTTCGTTGCTTCCTGAAAGGCTTTCTCCAACAGGGCGGTCATACGATGTTCCTTTCACTGCCCAATAAGGTCATTATAGCGCGTCTGGCGGCAGTATGTGGTGAAACGGAAACGGGCCGGGCATCACGTGCCCGGCCCGCGTTTTGTCCTGACCTTGATCAGGTCAGCCGATGATGCGCGTGCGGCTCTGCTCGCGGCCGTACTGCGGGACGGTGTAGTAGCTGCCGATGGCCTTGCCGGTCGAGCCGCTGCTCTTCCAGCCGCCAAAGGCCTGGATGCCCGGCCACGCGCCCGTGGTCGCGCCCGCGCCCCGGTTGACGTAGACCACGCCCGCCTCGATGTGGTCGTAGAAGTACTGGATTTCGTCTTCCTTCTGGCTGAAGAAGCCCGCCGTCAGGCCGTAGTCGGTGTCGTTGGCCTTCTTCAGCGCTTCTTCGATGGTCTGGAAGGTGCCTACGTACAGGATCGGCAGGAACATCTCGTGCTTGACCAGCTCGTGGTCCTCCGGCACGCCGGTGAACACGGTCGGCTGGACGTAGTAGCCCTTGTCGTACAGGCCGCCGGTCAATACGTCGCCGCCATAGAGGATCTCGCCATCGGCTTTCGCCCTGGCCGTGAAGCGCTTGAAGTCTTCATGCGCGTTGCGGTTGATCACCGGGCCCATGAAGGTGGCCCGCTCGCGCGGGTCGCCCAGGACGACGATCTGGTCGATGGTGGCCTTGAGCTTGTCGATGAAAGCCGCCTTGATGCTCTCGTGGACGTACACGCGCGAGCAGGCGGAGCACTTCTGGCCGTCCAGCCCGAAGGCGGCCCGGACCGTGCCCAGGGCGGCCACGTCCAGGTCGGCGCTGGGCATGACGATGGCCGGATTTTTGCCGCCCATCTCGACGATGACCGGCTTGGGGAAAGCCTTGGCGAACTTCTTGTAGACCATGTTGTAGCCGACGTCGTAGCTACCGGTGAAGGTGATGCCGTCCACGCCATCGTTCTCGATCAGCTCCGCGCCGACCGATCCGCCGCCGCCGCTGACGTAGTTGAGCACGCCCGCCGGGACGCCTGCTTCCAGGAACAGTTCCGTGCAGCGCACGCCGACGTAGGGTGTATCCGAAGAGAATTTCCACACGACGGTGTTGCCCATCAGCAGGGCGGCGGCCGCCGGATTGATCGCCAGGGCCATCGGGAAGTTGAAGGGCGAGATCACGGCCCACACGCCGTAGGGGCGCAGCACGCTCTCATTGATATCTTTCTTGGGGTCGAACGAGCCAAGCGGCCGGTTGTAGCCGTTGTGTTCCTGCATCTGCTTCACATTCCAGCGGATCAGGTCGGCCGATTCCTCGACCTCACCCATCGCTTCCATGCGACTCTTGCCTGTCTCGACCACCATCAGGGCGGACAGCTCGTAGAGGTGCTCGCTGATCGACTCGGCCACGCGGGACAGGATCGCGCAGCGTTCCTGCCAGGGGGTGCCACTCCAGCCGGGATAGGCGGCGCGGGCGGCCGCGATCGCGTCCCGCGAGTCCTCGCGCGTGCCGCGCTGGAAGCGGCCCAGCACCAGGTCGGTATCGATCGGGCTGCGGCTCTCGAAGGTCTCGCGGCCCAGGCGTTTTTCCGCGCCGATGAACTGGGGATGGGTCTGGCCGAACCCGGCGCTGACCTTGGCCAGAGCCTTGTCGAATTCGGCGTGCAGTTCTTCGTTGTCGGCCTTCAGGGTCGCGTAGGTGATTTTCGTGCGTGCCATACGTTCATCTCCTCGGTGAACCAGACAGGTGGGTCTTCAGACGGGATGCCAGAATCCATGTTTTTTCCGGACGCCGTGTTTCTGGCCGGTATGACGAGTGTACCAGAAATCCGCGCCGTTCATTATGTAATATGTACAATGTGATTGCAACACTCTGTACGATCAGCCGCGTTCTGGCCTGCTCAAAAAGACTCTGTACCATTCGCGCGGGCTGTGTTATCATACCAGGTATGTGGGCGCGTAGCTCAACGGCAGAGCAGGGGCCTTTTAAGCCTTTGGTTGGGGGTTCGAATCCCTCCGCGCTCACCACCCGCCGCCCCCGGCCATCCAGACCGGGGGCGGTTTTTGTTTGCGACTATGCTGGCGGATAGCCCGTCTCCGGGAGCCGCCGGATGACCGAGAAGCTTACCGGCGCGGTGCGCACCGGCGGGCGGCCGGCTCGCTGGTAGATCACGAAATTGGCGCCGACGGTGCCCGGCGCGAGGTCCGACCGGGTGCGGGCGACCAGTTGCAGCGTCAGCACCTCGCGCGGCCGCATCTGACTGATGCTGTACACCACGTTCAGGCCGGTCACGTTTACGCCGATCGCGCTGCTGGGGGCGGTCGCGCTGACGACCTCGGAGAAGAAGGCCGGATCGACCGGATCGGTGACGACCAGCCCATTCAGCGTGGCATCGCTGGGATTGGTGATCGTCACGTCCCAGGTGACCAGCGCGCCCGGCACGACGACCTGCGGATTGGGCACCTTGGCGATATGCGGATCGTCCGGCTGCGGGGTCGTCACGGAGCCTGAGTCGGGCGTGGCGCTGGGGGCCGGGGTGGATGGAACGGCGGTGGCGGGCGGCGCGACCACGGGCAGGGGAATACTGCCGATCAAGGCCAGCCAGTTGCCACTGGAGCCGTTCAAGCCGCCGTACAGGTTGAAGGTTTGTACCTGGAAACAGGCGAAGGTATCCCCGGCGGGAATGTTCAGGGTATCGGTGTAGGTATCCCATTGATCCCCGTTATGAACGTCCGGCCCGGCGCTCATGCCAAAGGTCGGATGGGCGTCGTCGGGATCGTTGGGATCGGCCGGGTTGACGCCGGAGATGGGGACGGCCCCGGCAATGGGCGGCAGGCTGCCCGCGGGGGCGCTGGTGGGATTGACGACATCGATGATGTTGCGCGGTGGGATTTCGTCGTGCAGGGAGGTGCCCGCGCCGGTGTACGACCACAGGGCGTTCGTGCGCGGGTCGGGGTCGGCCACGGTTGGCTCGACCAGGCCGCCGACAAACAGGCTGTAGCTCAGATCGCGCGCGATCGTGTCGGCGGGAAAGTCCAGGCAGGCCGTGTCGGAGTGGCGGAAGGTCTGGGGCGGGTTGTAGACCGGGAAGAAGATGCTCAGCCCGTCCTGGATGATGACCCGGTTGAGCGGCTCGGCCGGGTCTTCATAAACGACGACCAGGCCCGCGCCGTCCTGCACGCCGGTGGGGTCGACCATGTCGAAGTCGCTGATCGTGTAGGCATGGAGGCCGGACTGGATCACGCCGGTCACTTCGGCCATATAGACGCTTCGGTACAGGACGCCGTACCACAGGTCGGGGCCGAAGGTCGCGGTATCGCCGCCCAGACCGGCGACGTAGGCCATGATGTCCGTGGAGATCAGGGTCGTGTCTACCGTGAAGCCGACCTGATCGTCCCCGTTGGCGAACGTATCAAAGCCCGACCAGTAGAGGTAGGCGGCGACCGGCGTGCCGGGCACGGCAAGCGTGATCGTGCCGCTGGTCAGGCCGTCCATGCCGACGCCGGCGGAAACGACGCCATAGTGACCGTCCGCCGCATAGCGGGCCGTGATCGGCCCTTGCGCCTGAGCAGGGATGGGCACAAGCAGCGAGGCCAGGATGAAACCTGGAATCACAAAATGCCAACAGCGGATGAAAAGCCGATGGAGAGAGAGGCCCATACACGTCCTGTCCGTATTGGGTTGTGGAACCTGGAGCCGCGCAGAGAGGTCAGACTGAACCCTCGGCTTCAGTATAGCGTGAAGTCACGGGCGCGACACGGCCTTGAGGCGCGACACGGCCTTGAGGCGCGACACGGCCTTGAGGCCGACACGGCCTTAGGGGGATGCAGCCGGTTCCGCGATCAGCACGAGCCGGGAAGCGTAGGTTTGGGTCTGGTAATCCCAATCGTCGCACGTGATCAGGGTCAGACGGGGCGTGCCGTCCTGCGCGACATAGCCGATATCCTCCGGGGCGGCGTGTTCGACGCGGGTCACCCGGTAGCGGACCTGGAGGTCGCCTTCGGTGAGGATGATCTCGTCGCCGGGCAGGGCCTCGAAGACGTAGGCGAAAGGGCCGGGCCGGCCCAGGTAATCGGTCACGTGGCCGGCCAGCACGACGTTGCCCTGGGGATCGTCAATCCAGGCGGTGCCTTCCAGGTGCCCGACTGAGTCGCCCAGATAGCGCGTCTCCCAACTGTCGGCGGTGCGGGCGGCGTTGATGATCCGGGCCGTGGTGCGCGCTCCGGCAAAGGTGATGGTGCGCGGCACGGCCAGCGGATCGAGGGTCGGCGTGGGCAGCACGTCCGCGGCGGTGAGGTGGTCGGGCAGGGTAGGGGTCATGGCCGGGCCGGGCGGCAAAGGCGAAGGCACGGCCTGGGCGACTGGCCCGGTCGGTGCGGTCAGCCGCTGCCAGCCGAAGACGATCAGGACGATCGCAGCCACGATCAGGACGAAGGGGCCGCAGCCAAGCCGGAGTCCGCTCCGGCGCTCATAGGGCGAACGCATGGGGATCCTCGTCAGGCAACGCAGGCGCGCCGATCGATCCCGATCGGCGCGCCCAGGAAAGTCGTCACAATTCTACCGGGTCTTGCGCCGGGTCAGGCCTACCGCGCCCAGGACTAGCAGCCCGCCGCCCAGCGACAGCCAGCCGGTTGCATCCGGTTGAACCGGCGGATAGCCGGTTTGCGGCAGGCGGGACGGGAAGGGCACGCAGCGGATGCTGGCGTTGCCCTGCTGCACGCCGCCAATCAGGCCAAAGCCGCTCATCAATGCCGCGAAGGGGCAAACCTCGGAAGCCGGGATCACGTTGCGCAGGCGGGTGATGACCGTCATTGTGACCGTGTCGTTCTGGTTGAGCGTACCCAGGTTGAAACGGATATTGGCGCCGTTGACGACCGCAGTGCCCCGGCTCGTGGTTGCTCCGACGATGGGACCGTACAGCGTGCTGTCGACCTGAGTTTCCACCACGACGTCGGTCAGCGGGGTGGGACACGGATTGTTGGTCACGATCGTCCAGGTGACCTGGCTCCCCGGCCCCGCGAGCGGATCGGTCGACGAGCCGTTCATGGTCATCACCCCACCGCACGAGCCGGTCGTGGTCGTCGTCGTGGTGCCTCCCGATGTGTTGCTCCCGCCTGATGAGGGCGGCTCGGTCGGAGGAACGCTCGTGGGAGGAACGCTCGTGGGAGGAATCGCGGTCGGGGGAACCGGGGTGGGCGGGAACTCATCGACCTGGAAGCTGCCGCCAACTGCCAGCCAGACGCCGGACGCGCCAAGCAGCGTGCCTTCATCGGCAACGGATTCGATCTGAAGGCAGACGTAGGTATCGTTGGCCGGGACGGTCAGGGTGTTGCGGTAGGTATCCCATTCGCGGCCATCGGAATTGAAGAAGGGATAAGGCTCAGGGGGGCCATCAACTTCGATCGCACCGGGCTGGTTGATGATGGTGGTGGGCGGCGCGCCCGTGCCCGTCCGCGCCCAGAGCGCGACCGGGCGTGATTCGCCTTCGGCGGCCACGCCGCCGACGATCACGTAATAATTGGTTGGCCGGTTGAAAGGCTGGGGCGTGAACTCAAAGCAGGCGATCTCGCTGTTGGGGCCGCGCGGCGGTGCCCAGCCCTCGAAGAAGTTGTCCTGTCCGTCGCGCAGCTCGATACGCTGAACGGGCAGGGTCGGATCTTCGTAGACGACGACCAGGCCGGCGCCGTCCATCTGTTCCAGCGGGCCAAACTCGGAGATGCGGTAGGTGTGATTGCCGATCAAGACCTGGTCGGTGACATCCTCGACGTACAGGTAACGGTACCAGTCGTCGTACCAGAAGTCAGGTCCCCAGGGGATGTCCGCGATACGCTCCACGCCCGCCGCGCCGTCAACGGCGAAGCGGATGGTATCGTCTCCGCCGCTCGTCGCGGTATCGAACCCGGCCCAGTACAGGTAGGCCGCGACGACCCGCGTGCCGGGTACGTTCAGGACGATGTCTCCCGCGCCGACAGTCTCCAGACCAACACCACCTGAGACGATGGCATAGCGACCTTCGGCCGCGAAGCGCACAACCAGCGGCGCATCGGCGCGCGCCAAACCGGCGGCGGTGGCGACCAGCACCACAACCAGTGCTATGGATGCAAACTGTAGCCAACGAAGGGAATACCGCGTAGGCATAGGTCCCCCACTCTCTATTAAAAACGGGGAGGTGCAGCGGCGCACGGGTAGGAGTATCTCAAAAACCCGTCTGCACCAGAAGTATTCGAGAATCATTTAAGTCTATAGCTGGATACTCCTCGTACCAGTGTACCATACATGCTCTTACCAATTGTGAGAAAATCATAAAAAAACTGTGATTCGGGTTCTGATATCTGGCGCGGGGGCGAGCCTGAGTCGGGGAATGGTTTGAAAAGTCCGTCAGACAGGGTGGGGTGACTGTCTCTGGGCGAGCAGCGGGCCTATACTGTTTCTTGGCCGGGCGATCGAGGTTTTAGGGGAAAGGGGCAACATCGTGGTCTTGCGTGAGGTGACGATCAAGGATGTGCTGGCCGCGGCCCAGACGGTGGAAGAACTGGGAATCCCGGTTTCGCTGGTCAATGACCTGCTGCTGCGGGTGATCTACAACGAGGGGCACGTCAGCCTGGGGCGCGCGGCCGAAGTCATTCGCATTCACGGGCGCGCGCTGGATGGCTTGCTGGAGCAGATGCAGTACGAGCACATCGTTGAGGTGGCCTCCGCAGGGGCGATGGGCCGCATGAGCTACGTCTATACGCTGACGGATACCGGCCGGGCGCGGGCGCGGGACGCTTTCGAGCGCAGCCAGTACGTTGGCCCGGCTCCGGTTTCGCTGGAGCGCTACCAGATCGCCGTAACCCTCCAGACGGAGAGCCGGGAGGTGGTCAGCCCGGACGTGGTCAAGCAGGCGCTCAGTGAGATGGTGCTGCCGGAAGATTTTCACCGGCGGATTGGCCCGGCGCTCAACATGGGCAAATCCCTGTTCCTGTATGGACCGCCGGGCAACGGCAAGACCAGCGTGGCCCAGATCATGGCCCGGCTGATCGGCGGCGAGAGTCCGATCTACCTGCCGTTCGCGGTAACGGTCGGCGGGCAGATCATCACCATCTACGATCCACTGGTGCACCGGCCGCTGTCCACCGCCGCCGGGAAATCGGGCGAGCTGGGTATTGACCGGCGCTGGTCCCTGTTCCAGCGACCGGCGGTGATGGTCGGCGGCGAGCTGACCCTGGAGGCGCTCGACCTGCGTTTCGACCCGGTGGCAAAGTACTACGAGGCCCCGGTGCAGATGAAGGCCAACGGCGGCATGCTGCTCATCGACGATTTCGGCCGCCAGCAGATCAGTCCCTCCCAACTCCTCAACCGCTGGATCGTGCCGCTGGAGACCGGGATCGACTTCCTCCGGCTGCGCACCGGGCAGGCGATGGAAGTGCCCTTCCGCCAGATGCTCGTCTTCAGCACCAACCTGGACCCGGAGAAGCTGGTCGACGATGCCTTCGCCCGCCGCATTCAGATGAAGGTCTGCGTGGAAAGCCCGGATGCCAATCGCTACTACCAGATTTTCAGTCTGAGCTGCCAGGAGATGGGCTTCCCCTTTGACAAGGAGGCGTTCGTTCACCTGGTGCAACAGTGGTATCGCGCCCAGAACCGCGAGATGCAGGCCGTCCACCCGCGCGACATCCTGCGGATCGCGGCTGCCGTGTGCGACTACGAGGGCGTGCCGCGCCAGCTCACCCCGGCTCTGATCGACGAAGCCTGCCGGAGTTACTTCGTGTAGTCCTCATCAACCGATCTGGAATGTACCAGGCCGCCCGGCAGATGGGCGGCCTTTTTTGCGGCCGGATCAGGAGGTTTTCTCGCGGGAGCCGAGCGCGACCTTGCCCGTCTGCCCGTTGACGAGCACCGGCTGGCGGTCGCCGTCCTCCTCCAGCAGGAAGCCGATCCAGACCGGTAGCAGGGCGAAGCGGTAGGTCAAAAACTGGGTGGCGGCGTGGGTTTGCAGGCGGCCCGGATCGTCATCGTTGTTGTAGCCGCGCGGCTTGTTGATCCGCAGGCCCGGCTCCGCCTGGCGACAGGCCTGGCGGGTAAGGCGGGTGCGCACGTCGATCGAGGCCTGGGGCAGATCGACGCTGTACAGCAAGGCGGGATAGGTCGCCAGCAGGCGCGGATCGTAGTCCACGCCGCGCCGCAGGTCGAACGGCTCGATCTTCTCCAGTAGCTCGCGGGAGGGGGCCGGCGCGGCCAGGTAAGGCACGTCGCTGAGCAGGACGGGGTGCTTGCCGTGGGCCGGGGCGCTGGTCCACGACCAGGTCACCACCATGTCGGCGTCAAAAACCCAGAAGGGCAGGTAGACTCCTTCCAGGCTGATCCGGTCGACCGCATCCGCGAACAGGCGAGTCAGGCGGCGCATGCCGCTGGTGAGGTGCTCGCTGATGGCGGCCCCGGCCTGGTCGCCGCTGACGCTGAAGGGCACGATCAGATCGGGCTGCTCGAAACGCAGGTTGACGTTCTCCTGAAGGACGTGCCGGGACTGGCAGAAGCGGCAGGTGCTGGTCAGGGTCTGGCGGGAGAGCGTGGTGATCGCCCCGCACGAATCGCAGCGCAGCCAGCGCGTCCCGATGTTCCAGGCCACGGCCTCTTGCTTGCGCTTGAGGTTGCCCTGGAGCAGGGTTTCGTGCCGGTCGGTGCGGGCCAGGTCGTCGGCGTCGAGGACGCGGTAGCCGCAGTGGTGGCAGACCACCTCCTTGTTGTGTTCGAGGTAGGTCAACTGGCCCCCGCACTGCGGGCACTTGAGGGTCTGGGCCGCGAGCTGGCCCGGCTCCGGCTGGGACGGGCCGGATGGCGCGGCCGTTTCTGCCAGGCTGCCGTCCAGGCGGGCCAGGGTGTGCATGGCCAGGGTATGGCCGGGCTGGCTGGCGAGGACGTGTTCCAGGCAGGCGCGCTGCTCTTCGGCGTCCTCCGCCAGGGCGGCGAGTTGGAGCCAGCCGTCGGCGTAGTCAGGGCTGATCTCCAGCGCGGCTTTCAGGGCGCGGTAGGCGGCCTGCCGCCGGCCCTGGGCCAGAGCATACATGACCGTCTCCAGCCGCCCGCGCATCCGCACCTTTTCGAAGTCGTTGAGCTGTTCGGGCAGCGCGTCGAGGTCCATCCCGACCGGTACATCGAAGGCAATCGGCGGACGCTTGCCGGAGGAAAAGACCGTGGGGGTGGCCGGATCGGCCTGAGCCGGCGGGGCGGGGGGAAGCGCCGCCAGCGGTTCCGGCGCGGCAGGCGACGGCGCGTCATCCTCGTACAGCCGGTGGCCGCAGCTCTCGCAGCGCATCGTGCCGATGGCCCAATCGAACACCAGGCGATCCTGATGGCAGCGCGGGCAGTTCATCCCAGCCTCCCCCTGCTCAATCCAGCGTCCGCCTCTCATTGTAGCATGAGGCGGCGCGTGTCAGCCGGATGTCAGAAAAGCGGAGGCCAGAGACCGGGAGTCCAGAGGCCAGAGAAAGCGAGTCGGTATAGCCGAACCTGGATCAGAAGATCACACACTCTGTTTTTACTAATAACCGATAACTAAGAACTGAGAACTGTTTCTCGACGCCTGACGGGGCGCGTGTTACGCTTGGGGTGCGCACAATGGGAAGGATACGAGGAACAGGCATGGCGAAGACGATCATCCTCGACGGCGAAAGCCTGAAGATTGAAGATGTATGGGCGGTGGCGGTGGAAGGCGCGGATGCCGTCCTGGGCGACGAGGCCCGGCGGCGCGTCCAGACCTGCCACGAGGCGGTGCTGCGTCTGGTGGCCGAGGGCGAAATCGCCTACGGAGTCACGACCGGGTTCGGCGCGTTCAAGCGCAAGCTGATCGCCCCGGAGCAGACGGCGGCCTTGCAGGTCAACCTGCTGCGCAGCCACGCGGCGGGGGTCGGGCCGCTGGCCGACGAGGAGACCCTGCGCGCCATGCTCCTGGTGCGGGCCAACACGCTGGCGAAAGGCTATTCCGGGGTGCGGCCGGTCGTGATCGACACCCTGCTTGAATTGATGCGCAAGCGGGTCTATCCGGTCGTGCCGGTGCAGGGATCGCTGGGGGCCAGCGGCGATCTGGCTCCGCTGGCGCATCTGGCCCTGGTGCTGATCGGCGAGGGGGAAGCCGTGATCGACGGCGAGCGCCTGCCGGGGGACGAAGCCCTGCGCCGGGCCGGAATCCCGCCCCTGACCCTGCTGGCCAAGGAAGGACTGGCCCTGCTCAACGGCACGGCCTTCATGACGGCTCTGGGGGCGCTGACCACGCTGCGGGCCGAGCGCCTGGTCTGCGCGGCGGACGTGGCCGGGGCGCTCAGCCTGGAGGCCCTGCGCGGGACTCCGGCTGCCTTCGACGCGCGGCTGGTTGCGGTGCGGCCGCACCCGCGTGCCATCGACGCGGCCTACCACCTGCGCCGGCTGCTGGCGGGCAGCACCTTCCTGCGCCCGCACGATCCGGCCGACATCCAGGATGCCTACTCGCTGCGCTGCATGCCCCAGGTGCACGGCGCGGTGCGCGATGCGGTCGCTTACGCCAACTGGGTGCTCAACATCGAGCTGAATTCCGCAACCGACAATCCCCTGGTCTTCGTGGACGAGACCGGCCACGCCGACGTGATCAGCGGCGGCAACTTCCACGGCGCGCCGGTGGCGATGGCGATGGACTACCTGGCGATGGCCCTGACCGACCTGGGCAGCATCAGCGAGCGGCGGCAGGCCCGGCTGGTCGATCCGACCAAACACGACGGCGCGCTGCCCCTCTTCCTGACCGAGCACGGCGGCCTGGAGAACGGCCTGATGATCGCCCAGTACACGTCCGCCGCGCTCGTCTCCGAGAACAAGGTGCTGTCTCATCCAGCGGTGGTCGATAACATGTCTACCTCGGCCGACGTGGAGGATCACGTCAGCATGGGGGCGACGGCCACCCGCCAGGCCCACGAGGTGCTGGTCAACACCGAGACCGTGATCGCGATCGAGCTGCTGTGCGCGGCCCAGGCGGCCGACTTCCGGCGGCGATCCCTGCCGGCCGACGCGCGGCTGGGGGAGGGCACCCAGGTCGCCTACGACCTGATCCGCTCGGTCGTCCAGTTCTGGGATCACGACCACATCCTCGCGCCGGACATCCAGGCCGTGCACCGCCTGGTGCGCAAGGGCAAGCTGATGGCCGCCGTAACGGCTCAGGTCGGCGGGCCGAAGGCGCCCTAAAAGCATTTCTGAACCGCCAAGACGCAAAGAGCGCCAAGGAAAAGCATGTTGGTTTGTGCCTTTCTTTGCGTCCTCCGCGCCTTTGCGGTTCGATTGTCTGTTTGCCGTCTCTAATGCGGCAACCCTCTCCTGGATTTCCCCGTATAGCATTGCAGCGATGAGACATAACGAAGTTCTTGATTGGGGGGAGAGGCATGAAGGCGATCGTTTGCACGAAGTATGGTTCCCCGGATGTTTTGCAGTTCCAGGAAGTGGACACACCCGCACCTAAGGACGATGAAGTCCTGATCCGCGTGCATGCCGCATCCGTCAACTCGCGGGACTTGCGCCGGATGAGAGCCAATCCACCCTTCATCCGCCTGATGAAAGGCGGCCTGCTGCGGCCCAGCCAGCCGATCCTCGGCGCGGACATGGCCGGGCATGTGGAGACGGTGGGTGCCAGCGTCCGGCAGTTCAAGCCGGGGGATGCGGTTTTCGGGTACCTGTCCAGGTATGGGGGGAAGACCCTGGCCGAATACGTTTGCGCCGGGGAGGACGAGATCGCGCTGAAACCCGCCAATCTATCTTTCGAGCAAGCCGCAGCCGCGCCGCTGGCGGCGATCACGGCCTTGCAGGGTCTGCGGGACAAAGGCAATATCCAGCCAGGCCAACGGGTGGCAATCCAGGGCGCATCGGGCGGGGTGGGAACGTTCGCGGTGCAGATCGCGAAAGCGTTCGGGGCTGAAGTCACGGGCGTATGCAGCACGAAGAACCTGGATATGGTGCGCGCGCTTGGAGCGGATTATGTCGTCGATTACACCCAAGAAGATTTCACGCGGAATGGGCGGCAGTACGACCTGATTCTGGCGGTGAACGGCGCGCACCCGATCAGGGACTATCTGCGGGCGCTGACTCCGGCGGGCACGCTCGTCATCGTTGGCGGGGCGATGTCGCAATTGTTCCAGGCGGGACTGCGCGGACGGCGGAATGCACAGTCCGGCGGCCAGAAGGTTACCATTCTCACGCTCGTGGACGGCCGGAAGGATTTGGGCCTGGTGAAGGAATTCCTGGAAGCCGGGAAGCTCATGCCCGTGATCGACGCCTGCTACCCGTTGAGCGAAACCGCCGACGCCTTCCGGTACTTCGAGGAAGTGCACGCCCAAGGCAAAGTTGTCATCACGACCGTCTGAAACGATGCCTCCGATCCGACGCCTTTGCGAGGGTCAGATCGGAGGCTCTCTGAGCTGCCTAGAACAGCGATGGTTGGGTCGGGCGGGCTTCGGCGGCCATTTTTTGCAGCAGGTAGAGCGTCATGTGGCAGTCGGCGGCGGCGCGGTGTGCGTTGATGACCTGGACGCTCTCCGCCTTGCAGGCCTGGCCGAGGGCCACGTAACGTTCCTTCTGGCGGAAGGCGGCATAGGCCCGCATGGCGCACCACCATTCGCGGGGGGCAAGCTCCGCCAGGCCGTGCTGGCGGCAGACCGCGCGCAGGATGTTCAGCTCGAAGGTGTAGTTGTACGAGACGACGATCTGGCCGTTGAGCAGGCGCACCAGGTCTGGGTAGACCTCTGGGAAGGTGGGCGAGAAGCTCACGTCGCTGTTGCGGATGCCGTGGATGGCCGAGGCGTCCGGCGGGATCGGGTTGCGCGGTTTGATCAGGGTATTCAACAGCGTCTCGTCGCGGTGACTGACGACGGCGACCTCGACTGCTTCGACCGCCGGGTTGTCGTCCAGGCCGGTCGTCTCCAGGTCGATCAGCACGCAGCCGTCGCGCAGCAGGTCCGCCGTCGCCTGGGCGATCTCGGTCGGGCTCATGATCTGAAAGTCCATGTTGTTTCCTCTTCTTTTTCCCGGATGGGATCAGCGATCGGCTGTCTGGGGCGCGGGCGCGGACTCCACGCTCGCCGCTTTGGATCGGAAGGCAGCAGAACGTGCCATGGCCGCGAAGCCGCCCGCCGAGAGCAGCGCCGCCAACGCGCCAAACCACCATGTCGCCGCCGGGGCGACGCGATCGTTGAGCAGGCCGCCGACGACCGGGCCGATACCCCCGCTGACCCGGTAGGAGAGGCTGTAGAGACCCATGTAACGGGCACGCATGTCCGCCGGGGAGAGGTCGGCGACCAGGGTCGTCGAGGTCGGCGAGATGAGCAGCTCCCCGGTCGTCATGATTACCATGCCCACCCAGAACGCCGGAAAGCTACTCCCCACGGCGTAGATGCCCACGCCCACGGTGTAGAACAGCCCGCTGACGGCCATGACGGCCAGCGGCGAATAGCGCTTCGAAATCCGGGTGACGGCATACTGGAAGAAGACGACCATCAGGGCGTTGGTGGTCAGCAGCCAGCCGTACTGCGCTTCGGGGATGTTGAACTGCTCCTTGGCGTAGACCGCCAGCAGGGTGAAAACGAGCGAGGCGGCGATCTCCACCAGCAGGTAGACCCCCCAGAAGCTCATGAAGACCCGGTCGCGCAGGACGGGGCCATAACCCAGCCCCTGGCCGCCCGGCACGGTCAGCCCACCGCCGTGCCTGATCTCCGGGGTCAGGGATTCGCGGATCACCACCAGGACGAGCAGCCCCATCACGATCTGGAAGATCGCGGCGATGAGGAAGGTCAGGTCGTAGGAGACGGCGACCAGGAATCCGCCAATCGCCGGGCCGATTGCGATTCCCACGTTGTGAGACATGCGCAGCAGGGCATAGGCTTCTATCCGTTCTTCCGGCGGGTGCAGGTCGGCGATCATGGCCTGGCTGCCGATGCGGAACAGCGCGCCGGCGATGCCGTACAGCGAGAGCAGGGCGGCCCAGCCGAGAAAGGTGCTGGTACCGATCATGACGATCAGCGCCGCGCCGCTGCCAACCAGGCCCACGACCATGCCCCATTTGCGCCCGGAGCGATCCATCGCCGGCCCGGCGATGGCCGTCCCGACCAGGGCGGTGATCGACTGGATCGTGAACAGCAGGGTGATTTCGGTCAGGGGCAGGCCGAGCTGCTGGCGGATGAAGATCGTCAGGAACGGCCAGACCAGGCTTTGCCCCGTCGAACTGATGAGGGTGCCCCAGAACAAGAGCCAGAATTGGGACGAATAGGTAACTTCGGAGGACTTGAACAGGCGCATAAGAGGATCGAATGCTTTCGGGATGTGCTAGAGAATCAGCTCGCCGGTGATGACCGTGACCGCCGTGCCGGCGATGCGCACGGCCGTGATCGCGTCCGGCGTGCCTTCCAATTCGACGTCGACCAGGCCGGGGCGGCCCATGATGTGGCCTTGCTCGACCGTGAAGATGGCCCGGTCGACCAGGCCATAGCGGTACAGGTAGCAGGCCATGCCGCCGGTCGCGGAGCCGGTCACGGGATCTTCGAAGACGTTGTCGCCGGGGGCGAAGTGGCGGGCGTGGGCGGCATTGCCAGGATCGAGCGTTTCCGGCGTGAAGACATGCAGGCTGAACCAGTCGCCGCCGGCATGCAGGGCCTTGAGCTTGCGCTCGTCGGCCTGGAGGCGGCGCAGGGCGTCCAGCGAGCGGACCGGGATCATGGCCTGGGGCGTGCCGGTGGAGACGGTCTGCGGCGCGACCCCCGGCAGGAGGTCTTCCACCCCCAGGCCGAGCGCCTCGGCATAGAGAGCCGGATCGAGCCGGGCCAGGAACTGGGGCGGGCGCTGGGTCATGATCACGCGCTGGGGAACGCCATCCCACAGGTCGATATCGACCGGCAGCACGCCGACCTTGAGTTCCTGGGTGACGCGCACGCGGCCCTCGCCCTGGATGCGGCCGACCTCGGCCAGGGTGTGAAAGGTGGCGATGGTGGGGTGTCCGGCCAGCGGAATCTCGCCAAAGGTGGTGAAAAAGCGAACCTTGAAGTCGGCCACGGCCGAGCGCATGACGAAAGCCGTCTCGGACAGATTCATCTCGATGGCGATGGCCTGCATCTGCTCGTCGCTCAGGTCGTCGGCATCGAGGACGACCGCGGCCGGATTGCCGCCGAGCGCCTGGCGGGTGAAGGCGTCAACCTGGCGGAAGGGATAGCTGGGCATGGGGGGATTGCTCCTCGACACAGGCGGGGAAAAACCGCCCGCAAGAAAGCGCACGACCTATGAACATACCAGACTTCGGGCGGAACGACGAGTTTCCTTGCATGCTAGATCGGTGTATAGTAAGGCATGACAGATCATCACCGATCCGTTTTGGGAGCGGAAGGTTAGTGCTCTGGCCGTATGGTGAAATTCATCGACATTCGGGGTGGTTCCGGCCCGGCGGGCGATTGGCCGTGGAGAAACACCCATGCGGGACCAGGTCATAATAGATTTGCGATAGTCGCGCCTCAAGCTCGTAGAAACAGTAAATATCCTCTTTGCTCGACATAGAAACGCTTATCTGGGTGGTGCAGCCGTCCCCCGGCCGGTGGGATGCGGGGGCAACCTTTGACCATGCCGGTTCGGTTTCTATGGCCGGTTGGCGCTGGCCGGTGGCTTGCAGCGGCCAGCATGGCCGGGCGTGATGCAGGGTGTAACCTGGAGAAAAAGAGGACGCCATGATCGTGGTTGGATTGATGTCTGGGGCCGCGGCGGATGGCATCGAGGTGGCGGTGTGCGAAATCGTCGGGGCGCCTCCCGGCCTGCGCGCCGAGGTCCTCTCCTCGCTGAATATCCCCTGGCCGCTGGAAATCCAGAAGATGGCGGAAAAAGCGGGCGAGCCAGGTCCGATTGATGTCGCCGATCTGTGCCTGCTGGATGTCGCCATCGGCGAGGCGTTCGCGGCTGCCGCACTGGAGGGCATTGCCCATGTGGGCTACTATCCGGAGCAAATCGATCTGATCGGCTTGCAAGGGCAGAACGTGCGCCACGAGGTCCGCGAGGATGGGCACGTCGAGACCTCGCTGCACCTGGGCCAGGCCGCGATCGTGACCGAGTGGACGGGCATCACGACCGTGAGCGATTTCCGCCAGCGGGACGTGGCGGCCGGCGGGCAGGGCGCGCCCCTGCTGGGGTTCGTCGACTGGCTGCTGGTGCGCCATCCCCATCGTTTTCGGGCCGTGCACTACCTCAACGATATCGCCAGCGTGTCGTTCCTGCCGCCGCTCAGCCAGCCGGAGCTGGCCCCGGTGGCCTTCGATATCGGGCCGGGCACGGTGCTGCTCGACTATGCCCAGGCCCGGCTGGATGAGTACCACCAGCCCAATGGGCACAGCCTTAGCGGCGTGATCGACGAATCGCTGCTGCGCAGCCTGATGGGGCATCCCTATCTCCACCGGCGGCCGCCCAAGACGGTCGGCCACCTGACCTTTGGCCGGGCGGTGGTGGAAGACCTGTGGCGCGAGGCGGGGGCGGCCGGGTTGTCTCCGGCGACGATCATGGAGACGTTCACAACTTTCGTGGTGGAGAGCATGCGGGAGGCGTACCAGCGCTTCGCGCCCGGCCCGATCGAGGAGATCATCCTGACCGGCAAGGGGCGGCGCTACCCGCATCTGATGCAGCTCGTGCGGGGCATGTTCGCGCCGGTGCCGGTGCTGTCGCACGAGGACATCGGGATGGATTCGGAGAGCAAGGAGGCCCTGGGCGTGGCGGTGCTGGCCTATGAGGCGTGGCACAACCGGCCCGGCACGCTGCCTTCCTTGACCGGCGTGCAGCGCGCGACCCCGCTGGGGGCGATCATCCCTGGGCCGAACTTCCAGACGCTGCTCAAGGAGACCTGGCAGGCCTGAGCGGCCAGAGTCCGGACAACAAAACACGGGCGCTTGCGATTATCCGCAAGCGCCCGTGTCGATTCAATGGCTAACCGATCGGCTCGGCCCGTTCGGGGGCGGTAGTTCCGGCCAGACCGCGATAGCTCAGGATCGCCGCCGCGCCGTTCGCGCCGCGCACCCAGTCCACGAAAGTTCGGGTGCTGGTGTTGGGGCTGCCGCTGATGCAGAAGTTCAGGGTGTGGGCCGCCGATCCGCTGTACAGGGTGGCAACCGGGACTGTCACGGCCGCGCCGCAGCCCGCGTCCACGGCCATGCTCAGGTCGACCACACCGACCTCGACCGCATTCGCCCCCTGCGCGTTGTTGGAGCAGATCAGGCCGGTGGCGCGGGCCGGGCTGCGCTGGACGAGGTAGTTCACCAGGGCCAGCGGCGAGCAGTCCCCACCCAGGACCATGCCGAAACGCCCCACCGGGGCGGCGGGGACGCTGGTGGGGGCGGCGGCAGCGGGCGCCTCGGTGGCCTCGACGGTGACTTCCGCGACGGCCGCCGGAGCCTGGACGGTGGCGGTCAGGGTCGGGACGACCTGCGGAGCAACGGGGGCATCCAGCACCGGGGCGGGCGGCGGCGGGACGAGAATCCCATCGGCGGAAGGCGTCGAGCGCGGCAGGGCGAAGGCCTGCTCGCGGGTGTAGACGCGCACCCGATCCACGAAGCCATACAGGGCCAGCCCCTCGATCTGCGGCAGCCAGGCCTGGCCGGTGGTCGTTTCCACGAGCCAGTACCAGGTATCCGTGCCGCTGAAGTAGCTGCGGGCGACGATCGGGAAACTGGAATCGGTCAGAGCACGGCCGAGCACTTGCCCGCCGGGATTGGGCACGGCATAGCCCGCCATCGGCTGGCCCACGACGATCGCGCGCGGCTCCTCCAACATGCCAAATTCGGAGACGATGGGCACGCCCCGGAAGCTGTTGCGGGTGACCACGAACTCGTTGCTGACCCAGCCGGTGCCGAACTCGGAGACGACCTGCCACCAGGTCCGGTCGCTGGTGCGGCCGATGACGGGCAGGATCGTGCCGCCGGGGTGGGTGCCCTGGATGGCATATTCCGGGCCGGGGCCGGTGCGCTGGTTGAGCGCGCTGGTATCCACCACGACCACGGGGCCGCCCTGGCCGAGCGGACCGGCCAGAGCCAGCGGGACGGCGATCAAGAGGGCTGCCAGGCACAGCAGCACCAGTCCGGGTTGGGTCCATTTCGCGTAGATGGGCATCACATTCCCCCTGGGTTGTCGAGACGGATAAAGCCTTGGGTTGGCGCGAAGGCGTCGCGCACGCCTTCAGTATAGATCAATTTGAAATTTCGCGTGCGGGCGCGAGGCGGGTGCATTGCGGGGGGGCGGGCGCGGCGATCGACGTTTCAATGCAACACGGATTGGATGGATGAACGCGGTTTTCTTGAAGGAAAGGCCGTGTAGACCCGTCCAATCCGTAGACTGCGAGTTGAGTAAGCCGGGGCAAGCGCCTGGGTCAGCGGCTCTGGTCGGGGGCGGGCTGCCACAGGCGCTCCCACAGGCCGACGCCTTCCGGGGCGAGGCGGGCGGCATAGTGGGCCAGGGCGCGGCGGGCCAGGCTTTCGGTCCCGAAGAGCATGGGGAGCTGCGACCGGTAGTCCAGCACGGCGTCGACCTTGGCAGCCAGGTTGATGGCGTACAGGTTGGCCAGCCAGCGCTCGCCCTGGGCGATCCGGCTGGCGACCAGGGTCAGGCGCGGCCCGCTGTGGAGGCCGGGGAGGCTCTGCAGGCGGGCAACCGGCAGGGCGAGCCGTCCGCCACTGTAGCCCTGCGCGGCAGGCAGGCGCTCGGAGAACGCGGCCAACAGACGCAGGATCGGCGGGGCCAGGTTGCCCAGCAGGACATAAGGCATGTCCTCGTAGAAGCAGACCGGCCCTGGCGTTCGCCGTGCAGCCGTGTAGACCAGGGCGTGATCGACATGCACGCCGATCCCCAGCGGCGCGTAGAACATCGCGTCGGGATTGTCGCGGCGCAGATCACGCAGCAGGCGGCCGATCTGTACCTGAAGCCGGGCGTCGCTCTGCGCAATCCGGCCGAAATAGTTCAACCCTCGATAGAGGAAGCGACCGTTTTTACCCCGGCGGTAGAGCGCGCCCTGCCAGCCCATGTGGCGGTAGTCCGCGCCCAGGCGACGCAGGGCGGTGCTGTCCTCGATGCGGCGGACGGCGAACGGATCGATCCCGCTGCATCCCCAGGCGGCGTGCATCCGGCGCAGGTGCGCGGGCAGATTGTCGGGTTCCAGACCCGCCGTGAACATGGTCACGACCAGCACGCGCTCGCCGCGCGCGGTCTGGGTGGCGATCAGGCCGCCGCAGGACAGCGCGGCGTCATCCAGGTGAGGCGACAAATAAATGTGGTCCCAATGTTCGTGGTTCATGACGCGATCGGCGTATCCAATGCTTTTCGGACGCGAATAATCCCCGCTGTGCGAAACAGCGGCCAGGTCAGCGGGGCAACCCAGTAATTGCGGTGGATGATGGCCCAGCCCTGCTGCCGGAACAGCCCGCCCACGCGATAATTGCTGCTCATCACGTCGGCCACCAGCCCCTTGAGGCCCAGCCGCCGGCATTCCTCGTATATCAGCGGGGCGGCCTGGGTGGCGATGCCCTGGCGGCGGTGGGCCGGGGCGACCACGAGGTTGTCCAGGTAGGCTTCGTCCGGCGCGACGCGCGGCCCGATGGATCGGCGCAGCACCGCCACCGCCCACCAGGCACGCCAGCGGCCCGCTTCAGACTGCAATACGTCCCTGGCGGCCTGATAGTTGCGCGCGGTCGGGGTGGTGGATGCCAGGCGGAGGGTCAGCGTGGCGACGACGGCCCCTTCCATCTCGACGACATAGATCGGGCCAGGGCACAGGATGCCGGCCGGCAGGAGGGCGAGCATGCGCCGGGCGCGGTCATGCGCCGACCAGCCCAGGGCCACGGCGTACTTGCCGCGAAAGGCGTGGGCCAGGAGGTCCGCGATGGCCGGGTCATCGTCCGGGGTGGCGCGCCGCAGGCGCAGGGGAGGGAGAGCGTCCATCACCATAACATTCGTTCCAAAATACTTTCAAGCCCAATTTTATACCCACTTGGCGCGGGTGCGTTACAATCTACCTGATCTGTTCCCGAAAATCGAGTGTTTGTGCCGTCCGGGGGAGTGGCGGACGCCATCCCCCGTTTGTCTTGAGCCGGAAACCCATGCTCCGTTCCCTCATTCACCGTCTTCCGCTCGGTTGGGCGCTGCGCCTGGCCCTTCTGCGGCTGCTGGCCCAGTGGCAGTCGCTTCTGACAATCGTAATCGGCGTGCTGCTGGCGGCCGTGATCGGGGCCAACGCGCCGCTGTACACGGCAGCCGTGGCCCAGGTTGGGATGGTGCAGCGCCTCGACCAGCAGCCCGACGCCGACGCCAACATCTTCAGCCGGATCAGCCTGACCTCGCTCGACGTGGCCGACCTGGACGCGACCTGGACGGCCGCCGACGCGGCGGTGCGCGGGCAGGTCGATGTGGTGTTTGAGTCGGCTTTGCCCGGTTGGGCCGCCCGGACGGTCACCTGGGCTGAGTCGGCCCCGATGCTGGTCGTCAAGGATGGGGCTGACCTGGAGGCCGTCCGGATGCGGGTGGCCTACTACGACGGTTGGCAGGAGTCGACGCAGATCGTCGAGGGCGAATGGCCGTCCGCCACGCCGCCGGAAGGCGTTGACATGGAAGTGGCGCTCGGCCTGAATGCCTCGATCGACCTCGATCTGGAGGTCGGCGATGTGATCGTGCTCGACCAGCGCGGCTGGGAGAGCAGCCGGGCGATCCGGGCGCGAATCAGCGCCGTGGTGCGCGAGGCCGACGAGAGCAGCCCGTACTGGATGGCCCCCTCGCCGCTGCGCCTGGAAGCCTCCGGCCAGTACCAGGCCGAGACCAACGTCCTCGTCTCCCGCGCGGATTTCCTGCGGGCCGTCGTCGCCTTCATCCCGGAGACGCGCTCCCTGATCGGCTGGCGCGTGCTGTTCGACCATACCCGCCTGCCGTTCTCGGAGACTCCGGCGGCCCTGGCCCGGCTGGAGGCGTTCAGCCGCAACCTGGGCGAATTGTTCCAGTCGCCGGGCGGTCCGCAACTGAACTTCGTTTACCAGACCAACCTGGGGCCGCTGCTGTCCGCCTATGCCGGCGAGGTCAGTTTGTTGGGCGCGCCGTTTGGATTGCTGCTGTTGCAGATCGGGGCGCTGGTGCTGTTCTTCCTGGTGGCGACCGCGACTCTGGTGCGGCGCGGCGAACGGCGCGAGCTGGCGATGCTCCAGAGCCGGGGCGCGTTCGACCGCCAGTTGATCCTGCTGCGCGGGGTGGAGGCGCTGCTGATCACGGTCCTGGCCGCGCTGGCCGCGCCGCTGGTCGCCCAGCAGTTTCTGATCGGACTGGCCCCGGTCTTCACCGGGATCGAGCGCCTGCCGCTGGCGCTGGATCGCAGCGCATTTATCTTTGCGGCGCTGGCCGGGGGCGCGGCCCTGCTGGCCCTGATGGGCACCCTGCGCCCGGTGCTGCGCCTGCCGCTGATCCTGGCCGGGGGCAGCGCGGCCCGCAGCGACAAACAGGCCTGGTGGCAGCGCTACTACCTGGATGTGCTGCTGGTGATCGTCGGCGGGGCGGCCCTGTGGCGGCTGGTCAGCACGTCTTCGCCGCTGTCGGGCACGCAGTTGGGCGGCCTGGAAGCCGATCCGCTGCTGCTGCTGGCTCCGGCCCTGCTATTCGTGGCCCTGGGCAGTGTCTTGCTGCGCCTGTTCCCGGCGGTGATGCAGGTGTTGGCGCGCTACTTTGCCCGGCGGGATGGGCTGGGCGGGGCGCTGGCGACGTGGCAGGTCAGCCGCGAGCCGGTGCATTACGGCCGGATTGCCTTCCTGCTGACCCTGGCGATCGGGATCGGCTGGTTCGCCACCAGCTTCCGGGCGACGGTCAGCCGCAGCCAGAACGACCAGGCCCGCTACCAGGTCGGGACCGACATCCGGTTGACCGAGCGCGACGTGGCGCTCGACGTCGACCGGACGCGCCCGGCCGAAACCTTCCTGGCGATGGACGGGGTCGAGGCGGCCAGCCCGGTGACGCGCTTCGTCAACGCCGACGTCTCGATCGACCGCCGCCAGCCATTGGCCGGCGAAGTGCTGGCGATCGATTCGGATTCGTTCGGCAGCGTGGTCTACTGGCGGAGCGATTTGGGGCCGGTCAAGGCCCCGCGCGCGCCGGGCCAGCCGGTCAGCCTGCCCACGCCGGGCCGGGCGCTGCCCCTGACTCCGGCGCGGATCGGCCTGTGGGCGCGGGTGGATTTGCCCCGCTTCAGCTATTCCAGCGGAGGGCTGTACCAGCCCGACCTCGACCGGCTGCTCAACCGGATGACGATCCACATGCGGCTGCGCGACGCGACCGGGACCTTCGTCGTGGTGAAGTTCGCCCCGGTCGAGGTGGAATGGACTCGCTCCGGGCTGGATCAGCCCGGCCTGTCGATGCGGGCCTTCCTGACGACCGGCTGGGCCTATTTTGAGGCCGACCTGGCGGGACTGGCCTATACCCCCCAGGGCGAGCTGCGCCTCGAATCGATCTACTGGACGAACCGGGGGCGGGCCAACGCGGAAAACGACGTGCGCTTCTCGCTGGCCGGGCTGCGTCTGATCGACGGCGGGGGCGCGGTCACGGAGCTGGACTGGCTGGCCGAATCCGGCTGGGAACTGGTCTACGACTCCGGGGCGCTGATCCGGGGCACAACCGGGATTTATTCCGCGCCTGAACGGCCGAATCTGTCCGCCCGCCAGGTCGTCTGGGATCAGGACGGCATGATCAGCACGCTGGGGATCGTGTTCAACTACCCCAAAGCCGGGCCGATCCCGGCGGTGGCCAGCCGGACGCTGATGGCGCGCAACGGCCTCCAGCCGGGGGATACCTACGATCTGGTCAACATCGGCCGGGTCAGCCCGACCGTCCAGGTGCTGGACGTGGTGGATTATTACCCGACGCTCTACGACGAGCGGCGGCCGTTCCTGGTGGTTGACCAGGCGGCGCTGCTGTACGCGATCAACCGGCGGCCGAGCGCCACGGCCTACCCCTCCGAGATGTGGCTGCGCCTGAATCCGGGTGTCTCGTCGCAAACGTTCGCGGCGGGGGTGGACACTGAAGGCGATTCGAGCGCGGTCGTCCGCGCGGTCACGCTCGAACGGACGCTGCGCACCATCCAGACCAACCCGCTGGCGCTGGGCCTGATGGGGCTGCTGTTCCTGGCCTTCATGGTCGCCCTGGCGCTGAGCGTGGTCGGCCTGCTGACCTACGCCGGGCTGACCGCCCAGAGCCGCCGGGCCGAGTTTGGCGTGCTGCGCGCGCTGGGCCTGTCGCTCAAGCGGCTGGTGCTCAGTCTGGCGCTGGAACAAACGCTGGTAATCCTGACCGGCGCGCTGCTGGGCGGGGTGCTGGGGGCGCTGCTGAGCGACCGGGTGGTGCCGACGCTGGCGATCGGCGCGACCGGGGAGGCGATCACGCCGCCGTTCGTGGTTCAGGTGGAGGTCGCGGCTCTGCTCCAGTACGGCCTGATCATGCTGGCCGTGCTGGCGGGAGTGCTGACGGCCAGCTTGCTGCTGGTGCGCCGCCTGTCGCTGGCGCAGACGCTCCGGCTCGGTGAGGAGTAGCCCATGCCTCTGGGGATGATCGTGCGCCGCATCTGGCGCGAGCGCCGCTTGCTGAGTGTGCTGCTGCTGGCCGTCTGTCTGGTGACCGGCTTCTTCGCGCTGGGGCCGCTGTACGTCCGCGCGGTCTCCGAGGCGGGCATCCGCTTCGCCGTGGAGAACGCCGATCCGCGACAGTTGAACCTGGTCTTCAGCAACCTGCAGCCGTTCGGCCCGGAGGTCTACGACCTGCTCAACCGGGAACTGGGCGGGCTGGCTTCCGATCTGGTGCGGATTACCCGCTCGACGCGGGTCGTGCCCGGTTTCGGCTACGAGCTGGGCCAGCCGGTGAGCGTCTACAGCAGCCGCACCGAGAACAACTACCAGATGGCGGCCTTCTCCAACCTGCGCGACCTGTTCACCCTGAGCGAAGGGCGCTGGCCGGCGCGCCTGTCCACGCCGGAGGAACTGCGTGCGCTGAGTCGCGGCCTGTCGGCCGACGAGCTGGCCGAGCGCCAGTTGGGGGTCTACAGCCGGGGGCAGGTCGAGGCGGTGATCACCCGCCAGTCGGCTGAGGAAGCCGACCTCGAGATCGGCAACCGGATCGTGATCGGGCAGGACATCGATACCACCGCGATCGTGCGCATCGTGGGGATCGTCGAGCCGGCCCTGCCGGCGGAAGACCCCTTCTGGGAAGGGATGCGCGTGGTGCTGACCGGGCAGTACGTGCCGATCAATGCCCTCCAGGAGCGTTATGATTTCGCGCTGATCGTGCCCGAAGGCGCTTACGACGACTGGGTCGCCCCGGCCACGGCCGGGAATACCTACGAATGGCGGCTGAAGCTCAGCCCGGACGTGGTGCACGCCGATACTTTGGACGAACTGGACGCCCGGTTGAGCCGGGTACAGGACAGCCTGCGGGCGCGCTATCCCGACGTCGTGTTCATCAGCGGTCTGTCCGACCTGGTGGCGACCTTCCGCAGCACGCTGCGCAGCACCGAAGGGCCGATCGTCCTGCTCTCCGGCGCGGTGCTGATCCTGATGCTGTATCACCTGGTGACCACGGTGGCGCTGGTGCTGGAACAGCAGGGCACTGAGTGGGCCTCGATCACCAGCCGGGGCGGGAGCATCCCGCAGTTGATTCAGATGCAACTGGTCACGATGGGCGTGCTGGGGGCGATCGGGCTGGTCGTCGGGCCGTTCATCGCCCAGGGGATTCTGATCCTGCTGGAGCACATTGGCCCGCTGGCGCGCACCCTGAACGGTGCGACGCTGGGCGTGCGCAGCCTGCCGCCCTCGATCTTCGGCCTGAGCGCGGCGGCGGCGCTGGCCTCGGTGGTGGTGCTGACCCTGCCCGCCTGGCCGGCGGCGCGGCGCAGCCTGCTGCGCCTCAAACAGTTGATCAGCCGCCCGCCGACCCATCCCGCCTGGGCGCGCTACTTCCTGGACCTGATCTTCCTGCTCGTGGGTCTGGCGTTCATGCTGCGCCTGTACTTCCTGATCAGCGGGGATGTCGGTGGCAGCCTGGAAAACCTGCTGCACGACCCGGCTTCGCTGATTCGGCTGATCGCCTCCGGCGCGAACGAGGCAGGCGGGCTGAGCGATCCGTTCAACCTGCTCGGCCCGGCGCTGATTCTGACCGGGGCGGCGTTGCTCTGGCTGCGCCTGTTCCCGCTGCTGATGCGCCTGATTGGGCGGCTGTTCAGCGCGGACGACGGCCTGACCCTGCCGCTGGCCCTGTGGAGCGTGGAGCGCGATCCGGGGCACTACGCCCAGCTCGTGCTGCTGCTGATCGGGACGCTGGCCCTGGGGACGGCCTCACTGGCGCTCAACGCGACCCGCGACGCCGGGGCGTGGACTCTGGCCCGCACGGAAACGGGCGGCCACGCCCGGCTGAGCTTCGACCCGCGTACGGGGGTGGACGATGCCGCGTGGCGGGCGCTGCCGGGTGTGACCGGCGGCGAGGCGCTACTGGCGGCGGAAACCGTCCACCGCGCCGGGCGGGCGGATACGACCCTGTTCGGCCTCGATCCGGTTTCCTTCGGCCAGACCTATCCGGAACTGAGAGCGACCGTGGCCCCGCTGGCCTCCACGCCGCCACTGACCCTGCCCGGTCTGGCGCTGCCGGAGAACGCGGCCGAAGTGAGCCTCCAGGTGTATGCCGAAGCCAGCCCGGATGAGCCGACCGAGACTGCCCTGGCCGTGCAACTGGCCGACGCGCGCGGCGTGCCGGTCAGCCTGCCGCTGGAGACGGTCGCGGCGACCGATTCGGGACGCTTCGTGACCTACAGCGCGGCCCTGCCCGAAGTCGGGCAGGCCCCCTGGCGGGTGGTGGGCCTCCAGGTGCAGAGCCGGCGCGGCGAGCTTCAGGATTTCACCCATACCCTCTACCTGGATGATCTGGCCGCGATCGACGGCGAGGGCAGCGAGACGGTAGTCGAGGACTTCGAGGCCGGGGCGTCGGGCTGGGCGCCCAGTTCGGCCCAGTTCCAGCGCCCGGACGATCTGACCGTCGCGCCGGGCGCGGATCGGGCCGCCAGCGGCGTGGGCAGCCTGAGCGTGACCTACCGCATCCGGCGGATGGGCGGAGGCGTCCTGGAGCCGCTGATCGGTGTGAACGAGACCGCCAGCACCTTTGTGCCGGTGGTGATGTCCCGCCGGATGGCGGAGAGCCTGGGCGGCCTGACCAGCGCCCGCGCCCCGCTGGAAGTCGGGGACGAGGGGTCGGTCGAGTTGCAGATGCCCTACGGGAACGTCGCGTTTCGCTATCGGGTGGTGGGGATCGCCGACTCGTTCCCGACCCAGGACGAGCGCGCCCAGTTTATGCTGGTTGAGGGCGAGACCCTGCGCGCGCTACTCAACCGGACCTCCTCCCTGACCGGTTTCTATGATTTCAACCGGGTCTGGCTCGATCTGGACGAACGCCAGCCTTCGGAGGACTTCCGCTTCGAAGCGGCCGGTCTGCCGGGCCTGATCGAGGCGTCGTATGCCTGGGATCGCTTCAACGAGATTCAGCGCGAGCCGCTGCCCAATTCGGTCACCGGGATGCTGTTCGCGGGGTTCTGGGTGTCGCTGGCCCTGAGCGTGCTCGATTTCGGCTTCTATCTGGCCGTCACGGCGCGCCGCCGGGCTGTCTCGTTCGCCATCCTCCAGTCGATGGGCTGGGAATCGCGCAATATCTGGAGCCAACTGGCGGTCGAACAGGCGGCGCTAATCGCCCCGGCGCTGCTGGTCGGGGTGGCGCTGGGCGGGGCATTGGCCTACCTGTTGCTGCCTTTCCTGGAACTGGTCGGCGGGGAGGCCCTGCGCTTCCCGCTGCTGGAAGTGGGCGGGCTGCTGCTGGCGCTCGTGATCTCGTTCAGCCTGCTGCTGGGGATGACCGCGCTGTTCCTGCGGCGGCGGCAGGTGCATCAGGTACTGCGCATGGGTGAGGAATAACCATGATCATTTTCGGGACGCGCCACAAACTCAAGACGATCGATCGCGGGGAGTTCTACTGCCCGCACTGCCGGACGAAGCGGCCCTACGAGCGCAAGGAAGCCCGCCCGTATTTCGCGCTGTATTTCATCCCGGTCTTTCCGATCGGGCATGGCAGCGAAGTGATTGAGTGTATGACGTGTGGGACGCTGTTCGCGCCGGATGCGCTCAATGCCGCGCCGCCCCAGACTCCGCCCGACCTGGCGGCCCTGATTAACGGCGTGGGCAGGCAACTGGCCGGCGGTACGCCGGTGGAATTCGTGGTGCGCGCCCTGACCGGGCGCGGCCTGGACTACGACATGGCGCGGGCCATCGTCGAGCGCGAGTTGGGCGCGACCCGGCGCACTTGCCCGGCCTGCAACCTGACCTACGCCTCCGGCGTTGAGACCTGCACGGAATGCGGCCGCGCGCTAGAAAGCCCGCGTTAGCCCGGTGAGAGCCGAGGAAAAGTATGAGCGACGTGTTTATCGAGTGTGACAATCTGGTCAAGATTTACAAGGTCGCGGACCTGGAGGTGGTGGCGCTCCAGGGCCTTGACTTGCAGATCGCCGAAGGGGAGATGATGGCCCTGGTTGGGCCGTCCGGCTCCGGCAAATCGACCCTGATGAACATCCTGGGCGGGCTGGACCAACCGACGGCGGGCAAGGTGCGGGTAGGGGACTACAACCTGCTCAACATGAACCGCCGCCAGCAGGTGCTCTACCGCCGCCGGATGGTGGGTTTTGTCTGGCAGCAGACGGCCCGTAACCTGCTGCCCTACCTGACCGCGCAGGAGAACGTCGAACTGCCCATGTCGCTCAACCACGTCCCCGGCAAGGAACGCCGAGCGCGCTCCAGACACCTGCTGGAGATGGTCGGGCTGGGCGGGCGGCTCAACCATCACCCCGACCGGCTGAGCGGCGGCGAGCAGCAGCGCGTGGCGATCGCGGTGGCGATGGCCAACCAGCCCTCGCTGCTGCTGGCCGACGAGCCGACCGGCGAGGTGGACAGCGAAGCCGCCAACACGATCTTCGATTCGATGCGCGCCCTGGCCGACGAGGCCAGGGTGACGGTGGTTATCGTGACCCACGACTACACCGTCGCCACTCGGGTTGACCGGGTGGTGGGCTTCCGCGATGGCCGGACGAGCATCGAGGTGCTCCGGCGGCGGGGCGATAACGGCGTCGACATCACCGAGGAAGAGTTCGCCATCCTCGACCGGGCCGGGCGCTTGCAGCTTCCCCAGGTGTTCATCGAGTCGCTGGACATGCGCGACCGGGTCAAGCTCCGCCTGCGCGAGGACCACGTCGGCGTTTACCCGGACCGTGACGGCCAGAGTGACCGGGACGGAGCGAATGGGAAGGAAAGGGAACGCTGATGAGCCAGGCTGACCCAATCATCCGCATCAAGAACCTGCACCGGGTGTATCACCTGGGCGGGGAAGATATCCACGCCGTACGCGACGTGTCGCTGGACATCCATCCCGGCCAGATGACGGCCATCGTGGGCCGTTCCGGCTCCGGCAAGACGACCCTGCTCAACCTGATCGCCGGGCTGGACGATCCGACCGAGGGCGAAATCTGGATCGAAGGCCAGCGTCTGGCCGACCTCGACCCGGTGGCCCGCCTGGCCCTGCGCCGCGACCGGATCGGATTCGTGTTCCAGAGCTTCGGGCTGCTGCCCCTGCTTAGCGCGGAGGAGAACGTGGGTGTGCCGCTGCGCATGCGCCGCCTGAGCCGGCGCGACCGCCAGCAGGCCGTGAAGAACGCGCTGGATTGGGTTGGGCTGAACGAGCGCGCCCACCACCGGCCCTACGAGCTTTCCGGCGGGGAGCAGCAGCGCGTGGCGCTGGCCCGCGCCCTGGCCGCCCATCCGCACTTCATCCTGGCCGACGAGCCAACCGGCCAGCTTGATAGCCAGACCGGCAAGAAAATCCTGGCCCTGCTGCGCCGGTTTGTCAGCGAGCAGGCCATCACCGTGGTGATCGTGACCCACGACCCGCAGGTGATGGAAGAGGCCGACGTCGTCCACGAACTGCGTGACGGCCACCTGATCGACACTCGGCTCAAAAACCCGGCGGCGAATGGGGGGACCGTCAACGCACGGTAGAAGCCTGTTTCAGGAAAGAAAGCGCATAACGCACAAAAAACGGGGACCCACAGGCCCCCGCTTTTTTGTGCCTACGCTTCCTTGCGGGCTTCGATGCCCACCCAATCGCCCATCGTGCGGCGGCGCACCGGGATCAGGCCGGTGGCGCGCAGGGCGGCTTCCACGTCGTCGGCCTGCTCGTGGATCAGGCCGCTGAAGATCGCCACGCCGCCCGGCTCGACCAGGCGGCCCAGGCCTTGCTCGCACATCGGGATGATCGTCTTGGCCAGGATGTTGACCAGGATCAGCCCGAAGGTCCGGCCAGAGGCCAGCAGCGCTTCCAGGCTGCCCTGCTCGGCGGTCAGGTGGTCGGAGACGGCGTTCAGCCCCGCGTTGCGCAGGGTGGCGTCCACGGCAAGCTGGTCGATGTCCAGCGCCCAGAGATGCTCGGCGCCCAGTTTGGCGGCGGCGATCGCCAGGATGCCGGAGCCGCAGCCGAGGTCCAGCCCGTGGGCGGGCAGGGGGCGGGGCAGGTCTTCCAGGGCGATCAGGCAGAGCTGGGTGCTGGGATGGGTGCCCGTCCCGAAGGCCGTGCCCGGATCGAGAATGATCTCCAGGTCGCCCGGCCTGGCTTCGGAGGCGCACCACTCCGGCCGGACGCAAATCTGGCGGCCGATGCGCACCGGCTTGTAGTGCACCTTCCAGGCTTCGGCCCAGTCCTGCTCCTGGACGATTGCATAGGTCGGCTGACGCGGCACGATCGGGTAGATCATCGCCAGATGGTTGAGGCCGTCTTCCAGGCGGCGCTTGAGTTCGGCGGCCTGGGCGTCTTCGGGCAGGTAGGCCCGCACGATCATGTCGGTCGGGGCGGGCAGGTCGTCTTCCCAGGCGTCGGCCACGATGCCCAACTGCTCGATGGCGACGCCCTGGTAGCCGTACTGCTGGAGCAGGTCGGCGATGGCTTCGACGGCCTCGCCGTCGGCATGGAGTGACACTTCGATCCAGTTCATGCGGGCATGGAATCCTTTAGCGGGCTGCTTCCTGGTAGCTGATGCTCTTGATGTTGGCGAACGGGACGCAATCAATGTTGGAGGTACGGCTGAATGCGCGCGACAGGCAGAAGTAATCCTGCCCGATACGGCTGATCTGGAGGGAGTTCAGATTCTGGCCCAGTGTGACGGTGCCTCCGATCCCCGACAGGGATTGGTTGAAGTTGATGGTGAACACGAAACTGGACGAGGTCGCGCCGGTCTGCTGCGTGGTCACCCGATCCCATAGCTCGGTCAGGAACTGGCCGGTTGAATCCGGGTTGTTCTGCGCGACTGCCGCGGGACGTGTAGTCAGGACAAACACCACGAGCAATGCCAGAACAAACAACGTGCTGAATAGCCAGACCGATCGCTTGCTCATCATCATCTTCTTTCCGGCGCCTGAGCGCACTTAACTCTCACCACTGAAGAAATTGAGAACGCGGTCGAAGAAGCTCTTGTTCTGGGGGGGCATGATGTTGGTGTCCAGGGTTTCGGCAAGCTGCTCGAAAAGCTGGCGCTGTTTGTCGGTCAGGGTCTTAGGCACGCCGACCTGGACGATCACCCACTGGTCGCCGCGCCCGGCGTTGGTGCCATCCCGACGCAGCCGCGCGAAGCCCTTGTTGCGCAGCCGGAAAGATTCGCCGGTCTGCGTCCCGGCCGGGATCGCCAGCTCGGTATCGCCTTCGACGGTCGGGACGGTAATCCGGTCGCCCAGGGCGGCCTGGGCTACGTTGATCGAGATTTCCAGCAGGATGTCATCGTTACGCCGCTTGAAGAACTTGTGCGGCCGGACGTTGATGACCACGTACAGGTTGCCGGACGGTCCGCCCAGATCGCCAGGTTCGCCTTCCCCGGCGATGCGAATCTTCATCCCCTGGTCGACGCCGGCAGGGACGGAGACTTTCAGGCGGCGCGTGGCGCGCATCCGGCCGGTGCCGCTGCACGTGGCGCAGGGGCTGGTGACGACTTCGCCCCGGCCCTGGCAGCGCGGGCAGGTGTTGACGCTGATCATCGAACCGAGAAAGGTCTGGCGCACGGTGCGGACTTCGCCCGTCCCGTTGCAGTCCGGACAGCGGGCCGGAGTCGTGCCGGGGGCCGCGCCCGACCCATTGCACTCGTCGCACACCTCGCGGCGGGTGATTTCGATTTCCTTCTCGACGCCAAACACGGCTTCCTCGAAGGCGATCGACAGCTCGTAGGTGAGATCGCGGCCGCGCGCCGGTCCCCGACGCTGGCTGTCCGCCCGGCGACCGCCGCCGGCGAAACCACCGAAGAACTGCTCGATAATGTCCTCGAAGCCGGTCATGCCGCCGCCAAAGTCCGAGAAGCCTGCGTTGCCGTTGACGCCCGCCGGCCCGAAGCGGTCGTAGCGGGTGCGCTTGTCCGGGTCGTTGAGGACTTCGTAAGCGGTGTTGATTTCCTTGAAGCGCTCTTCGGCGTCCGATTCCTGGCTGACATCCGGATGATAGCGGCGGGCAAGCTGGCGGAACGCCTTCTTGATATCCGCCTGGGAGGCGTCACGCGGGACCCCGAGGACTTCGTAGTAGTCTCTGTCTGCCATGCTGCGTTCCGGTCTCTTCTCAGTGCCAAACCCCGGCGCCATGCCGGGGTTCATCTAGACGACAAATCGCACCCGTCCGTCCGAGGGCGGACGGGTGCGCAGGGAGTCAACCAGTTGTCATTCGGCGGCGGATCAGGCTTCGCTGTATTCGCCGTCGATCACATCTTCGGAGGAGCCATCACCGGGCCCGCCCGCGCTACCACCGCCTGGCGGAGGGGTCGGGCCGGCGCTCTCCTGGTACATACTACCGCCGATGGTCTGAAGCTGCTGGGCCAGGGCTTCCGCCTCGCGCTTGATCAGGGCCGTGTCGTCGCTGTCCAGCACCTTGCGGACGGCCTCCACGCGTTCCTCGGTCTTGGACTTCACATCGGCCGGAATCTTGTCCGCGAAGTCACGCAGCATCTTTTCTGCGGTATGGATCGTCGCTTCCGCGTTGTTGCGGATTTCGACTCGCTCGCGGCGCTTGGCGTCCTCACTGGCGTGCGATTCGGCTTCCTTGACCATGCGCTGAATCTCGGATTCGCTCAGGCCACTGGAGGCCGTGATCGTGATGCTCTGCTCGCGGCCGGTGGCCTTGTCGCGCGCGCCGACGTTCAGGATGCCGTTGGCGTCAATGTCGAAGGTGACTTCGATCTGCGGCACGCCGCGCGGCGCGGGCGGGATACCATCCAGGATGAAGCGGCCCAGAGTCTTGTTGTCGGCGGCCATCGGGCGCTCGCCCTGGAGGACGTGAATCTCCACCTGAGTCTGGCTGTCGGCGGCGGTGGAGAAAATCTGGCTCTTCTTCACCGGGATGGTCGTGTTGCGTTCGATCAGCGGGGTGGCGACGCCGCCCAACGTCTCGATGCTGAGGGTCAGCGGGGTGACGTCCAGCAGCAGGACATCCTTAACATCCCCGGTCAGCACGCCGGCCTGGATGGCCGCGCCGACGGCAACGACTTCATCCGGATTGACGCCCTTGTGCGGCTCCCTGCCGAAGAATTTGCGCACGGATTCCTGGATGGCGGGCATGCGGGTCATGCCGCCGACCAGCACGACCTCGTCGATATCCGAGGTCTTGAGGCCGGCGTCGCGCAGGGCGGCCTCGCAGGGGCCGACCGTCTTCTGCACCAGGTCTTCCACGAGCTGCTCCAGCCTGGCGCGGCTCAGGGTGATGTTGAGGTGCTTGGGGCCGCTGGCATCCGCCGTGATGAACGGCAGGTTGATGTCGGCGTTCATGGTGGTGCTCAGCTCGATCTTGGCCTTCTCCGCAGCTTCCTTCAGCCGCTGGAGGGCCTGGCGATCCTGGCGCAGATCGATGCCGGTGTCTTTCTTGAACTCGGCCGCCAGGAAGTCGATGATGCGCTGGTCGAAGTCGTCGCCGCCGAGGAAGGTATCGCCGTTGGTGCTGCGGACTTCGAATACGCCGTCGCCGACATCCAGGATCGAGATGTCGAACGTACCGCCGCCCAGGTCGTAGACGGCGATCGTCTCGTCCTTGTGTTCGCCCAGGCCGTAGGCCAGGCTGGAGGCGGTCGGCTCGTTGATGATTCGCTTGACTTCCAGGCCGGCGATGCGGCCGGCGTCCTTGGTGGCGTTACGCTGAGCGTCATTGAAGTAGGCCGGGACGGTGATCACCGCTTCGGTGATCGTCTCGCCCAGGTAGGCTTCAGCGTCGGCCTTGATCTTTTGCAGGATCATGGCCGAGATTTCCGGCGGGCTGTAGGCCTTGTCGCCCATGTGTACCCGTACGTCGCCGTTGGGTGCGGCGGAAACCTTGTACGGCACGACGCTGATGGCTTTCTGGACTTCCGGGTCGGTGAACTTGCGGCCCATGAAGCGCTTGACGGAGAAGATCGTGTTCTCCGGATTGATTACTGCCTGGTTGCGGGCGACCTTGCCCACCAGCCGCTCGCCTTTGTTGCTGAGCGCGACCACGGAAGGAATCAGACGGCCACCCTCCTGCGAGGGAATGACCACTGGCTCGCCGCCTTCCATGACCGCCACGACCGAGTTGGTCGTGCCGAGGTCGATACCGATCGTCTTACCCATAGTCCGTCTCCTGAAGTGTCAGATCTGAGATGATAGCCGATGTCCAATGGCCCGTCGCCGGGCGGATTACTGCGCCACCCGAACCAGTGCCGGCCGCACGACGCGATCGCCGTACACGTAGCCCTTCTGCAGGACGACCGTGACGTGGCCGCTTTCCGTTTCCGTGCCGGCGTCGACCCCGATGGCCTCGTGCAGATTGGGATCGAAGGCCTCGCCGAGCGGGTCGATCTCGCGCATGCCGTAGGTTTCGAAAATGGTGTTGAACTTTTGACCGACCAGGGCGATTCCCTGTGCCCAGGCGTGATCCTGCAGATCTTGCGGCAGGTTGTCCAGGGCCCGGTTGAAGTCATCCATGGCCGGGAGGAGCTTCTTGAGGACGTCGATGTAGGCAGACTGCCCGTGATCCTCGCGCTCCCGTTCGACGCGCTTCTTGAAATTGATGAACTCGGCTCGCGCGCGCTGCCATCCGTCCAGGTATTCCGCGGCCTGGGCGCGTGCCTTGTCCAGCTCGGCCTGAAGCTGTTCCAGCGTCAGACCTTCCGGCATCTCGCCGGGCGCAGCCGTATCAAGCGCGTCGGCGGGTGGGTTTGGCTGGTTTACGTTGTCATTCACGACGATTCTCCGGTGGACACAAGCTTTTCCATCCCTATGCTGAGGGCAGTGTAACGCATCTCTAATAGAATTCCGTTAGCAAAGCATCAGATTCGTGCAAGCGTTTCCAGGCTCCGTTTGGGTCCGATCAGGGAGCCGGGTCGCCGGGTTCCTCGCCGTAGATGCCGACGATCAGACTGGTCATCAGGTCCGACATGAAACGGACGGCGCTGATGGCCCGCCCGTAGCGCATCCGGGTTGGTCCCAGGACGCCCAGCATGCCGGTGGCCTGACCGGCCACCCCATAACGTCCCAGGATGATGCTCAACAGGCTGATGCTGTCCCAGCGGCCTTCGCCGGCGATCACGACCCGGACGTCGCCCACGCTGGGGTTGGCCTCGTCGATCAGGGTTTCCAGGATCGACTGCTCCTCCAGCACACGCAGGGCCTGTTCCGCGCCCTCGCTCTGATCGAAACGGGTCAGGATTTCGGCGAGGCCATCGCGGTAGACCTGATGGGGACGGTCGGCTTCCTCGATGAGCGCGATCACCAGGTCCATGACTTCGCGCTCCATGGTGGAGAGGCCCTTGAGCCGGTCGCGAAGCTGCTGGACGTGCAGGCCGAGGCTGAGCGTGGTCAGCCGCGCGGCGATGGCGCTGAGCTGTTCCTGGCTGACCGGCTCGTTCAGCATCAGCATGCGCTGGCGAACGTCGCCGTTGTGCAGCACCAGCACCATCAGTACCAGGCGGCCCTGGGTGGCGATCAGTTCCAGGTGCTTGAAGCGATTGACCTGGCTGTAGGGCGCGGTCACGAGTGAGGCGCCCTGAGCCGTGCGAGCCAGCACGGCGGCGGAAAGCCGCATCCACTGCTCGATGTCGAGCGGGGACTGGTGGAACTGGTGGGTGATCATGCGCCGCTCGTCCAGGCTGATCTGGCCGTTGCCGGCCAGGCGTTGGACAAAGTAGCGGTACCCGGCCTCGGTCGGAACCCGCCCGGCGGAAGTGTGCGGCGACCCGAGTAGCCCGGCTGCTTCCAGCGCGGACATCTCGTTGCGGATCGTGGCCGAGCTGACTCCCAGCGCATCCATCAGCGACTTGGAGCTGACCGGATGCCCGCTGTGGATATACTGCTGGACGATCAGTTCCAGGGTTTTTTCCTGGCGCTCCGTAAGGTCAGGTGAGTTGGCCGCGTCAGTAGTCATGATCCAGCCTCGGCGAATGGATTTTTAGCACTCTTGTGGTGAGAGTGCTATCAATTCAAAACACCATGATACCATGCGCGAATTGGCGCGTCAAAAGGGACGCGCCCCTTTTTGCGGGGCAATCGTATCGGGCCGAAAAAGTCCTCTCGCCACGGAGGGCACGGAGAACGTGGAGAGAGAACAGGTTCACGCGCTTTTGATTCGCAGCCTTGGCGGTTCCATTTGTTTTTGAGACGGCCCTGGGCCTTTTCGGGTGGATGCGAGGCCTGCGCGAGGTGTTACAATAGCCGGCGTTGCGTTGAAGATGTGCCAGTGCAATTGTCCGGGCTGGATGTGAAGCCGGATCGTTCGTGGAAGCGACCAAGAGGGAGTGTGCGTAATGACTGAGTCTGTGGCTGCATTCGATGTCACCGAGGCGACTTTCAAACAGGACGTGCTCGAGTCGGAACTGCCTGTCCTGATCGATTTCTGGGCGGAATGGTGCGTCCCCTGCAAGATGATCGAGCCGCACGTGCTGGCCCTGGCGAGCGAATTCGCGGGCAAGATGCGGGTCGGACGCGTGGATGCGGATGCCAATCCCAACGTCATGATGGAGTACGGCATCATGGGCATCCCGACCCTAATCCTGTTCAAGGGCGGGCAGCCCGTGGAGCGCCTGACGGGCTATATGCCCAAGGAACGGATCGCGAGCAAGCTGGAAGCGCACCTCGGCTAGAGCTGCTCAGGCCGCCGGGCGATCAAGGGTGTATCGGATGAATTTATCCCGATACACCCTTTTTGTCTTTGGCGAGACATATGACATCCCTTAGATGAAATGGACTAGTGTTTTTTCCTCGATTTCTGTACACTGAGGTTGTCAGGCATCACCCCAGAATCATGCTCGATGCCTGATTGCCCTCGTGTCACAGTGGTTGGAGGAGAGGAGAAAAATACTCCATGACTCGTAGGTCTTTGGTGATTCTTGTCCTTCTGGTTGCGATGCTGGTTACGGCCTCCGGTAGTTTCGCTCAGGGTGGCGAGGAATTCGTGTTTGGCATGATCCTCGTCGGACCCCACAACGACCACGGTTGGAGTGAGGCTCATTACACCGCCGGGCAGTACGTGGAGGAGATGATCCCCGGCGCGCGGATGGTGTACCTGGAGAGCCTGAACGCGGCGGACCGCCCTGAAACGACCCTGGAACAGGTCGTGGAAGACATGGTCAGCCTGGAAGGCGCCAAACTGATCCTCACCACATCTGACGAGTTCGAAGAAGATACCCTGGCCGTCGCGGCCAAGTATCCGGATGTCACCTTCATCAATGTGTCTGGTGATGACGCCCTGACCGGCGATGCGCCCTCGAACCTGGGCAATGTCATGGGCGCGATGGAGTGGGGCAAGGAAATCGCGGGCTGCGCGGCTGCCCTGGCGACCGAGACCGGCAGCATCGGCTACCTTGGGCCGCTAATCAATGCGGAGACCCGCCGCCTGGCCTCCAGCGTGTATCTGGGCGCGCGCTACTGCTACGAGAACTATCGTGGCATGGACCCCGCCGACCTGACCTTTACCGTGACCTGGATCGGCTTCTGGTTCAACATCCCCGGCGTGACGCTCGACCCGACCGAGCAGAGCAACCTGTTCTTCGACCAGGGCGCGGATGTGGTCATCAGCGGCATCGACACGACCGAAGCGGTGGTCGTGGCCGGCGAGCGCGCGGCCCGGGGCCAGGCAGTCTGGGCGATCCCGTATGACTATGCGGGCGCCTGCGCCGAAGCGCCCGAAGTCTGCCTGGGCGTCCCGTACTTCAACTGGGGCCCCTCCTACGTCCAGATCGTCCAGTCCGTTATGGACGGCACCTGGGAACAGGGGTGGGCGTGGACGGCCCCCTATTGGGAAGACCTGACCGACAACAGCAAGACTCCGGTGGGCTGGGTCAACGGCGAGGCGCTGAGCCCAGAACAGGCCGCGCAGCTTGACGAGTTCATCGCCATGCTGGCCGAATCGGGCACGGGCGACATCACCGCCGATAACATCGACGATGAGGGCCTGAGCCTGGGGCTGTGGGTCGGCCCGCTGAACCTCCAGGACGGCACTCCCCTGGCGGCCGAGGGCGAGATCGTCCCGCCGCGCAGCGTGTGGTACCTGGAACAGCTTCTGGAAGGCATGACCGGCGACAGCTCGGCTCAGTAGTCAAACTGGTATCGAGAATAGGGCGACCACCCGCGGGTGGTCGCCCTTTTTCCTCCGATCATCGGCTGTAGGAGTCCGCATGAGCGTTGAAGTCCGCAATATCCACAAGCGCTTCGGCCCCGTTCACGCCAACAACGCCATTTCCCTGCATTTCGAAGACGGACGAATTTACGGCATCCTCGGCGAGAATGGGGCGGGCAAGTCCACCCTGATGAAGATTCTGTCCGGGTTCTATCTGGCCGACAGTGGCCAGATTCTCGTGGACGGGCGCGCGGTCAGCGTGGCCTCGCCCGAGGGCGCGATCCGGGCCGGGATTGGCATGTTGCAGCAGGACCCGCTGGACGTGGGGCCGTTCACGGTGCTGGAGAACTTCATCTACGGACAGCCGGGCGCGGTGCGGCCTGATTGGGACGGCGCGCGCGCCCAGTTCGTCGATCTGGCCGGGCGGTTGGGATTCACGATCAGCCCGAACACGCTGATCGAGGACCTCAGCATCGCCCAGCGCCAGCAGTTGGAGATCATCCGCCTGCTGGCCTTCGGCGTGCGCCTCCTGATCCTGGACGAGCCGACGACCGGCATTTCCGCCGAGCAGAAGACGATTCTGTTCGAGGCGCTCAAGCGTCTGGCCCGCGAGGATGGCCTGACCGTGCTGTTCGTCTCCCATAAGCTGGAAGACGTCCTGGAATTGTGCGACGAGGTGGCCGTGCTGCGCCTGGGCAGGCTGGTCGGCCAGGCGCACCTGCCGGTGACGACTAACGCTCTGGTGGCGATGATGTTCGGCCAGGAGCTGGCACCCGCCTCGCGCTCCGACGTGGTGTTGGGAGACTCAATGTTGGAAGTGCGCGAGCTGTCCCTGACCAGCGAGCGGGTGACGATCCAGGGCTGCAACCTCAGTGTGCGGGCCGGCGAAGTCATTGGTCTGGCGGGGCTGGATGGCAGCGGGCAGGAATTGCTGACGCGGGCGATTGTCGGGCTGCGGCGGCCAGCGGCGGGGCAGGTGTGCGTGGGCGGCCAGGACCTGACCGGCAAGCACTACCGCGAATACCTGGCGGCGCGAGTCTGTTTTGGGGCGGCGGGCCGGCTGGAAGAGGGATTGGTCAGCGGGCTGACCCTGACGGAGCACTTTGCCCTGGTGGACCCGGAGCAAGGGGCCTGGATCGATTGGGAGCGCGCCCGGCGGATCGCAAGCGAGCAGATCGCGCATTACAATATCTACGGCCGTCCCGAAAGCCCGATTGAAACGCTCTCCGGCGGCAACCAGCAGCGCGTGCTGATGGCATTGATGGCCGCCGCGCCCCGGCTGTTGGTGCTGGAGCATCCGACCCGCGGCCTGGATGTCGAATCGTCGCGCTGGATCTGGGAGCAAATCCTGGCCCGGCGCGCGGAGGGGACGGCGGTGGTTTTTACCTCGGCCGACCTGGACGAAATCGTGACCTACAGCGACCGGATTCTGGTCTTTTATGCCGGGCAGATCAGCGAAGTGCCCGACGCGCGGCGGACCACGGTCGATGAGCTGGGCCATTTGATTGGCGGCCAACGCCTGACCAAGGAGTCCGTTGCATGACGCGAGAGTCGATACCTGCCCGGCGCTTGATCGGAATCGGCGTGGCCGTGGGATCGATCGCCGTGGCCCTTCTGTTGACGGCCCTGCTGATCGTGGCGGTCAACGCTTCACCCCGCGACGTGTTCGACAAAATCTGGGAAGGTGTGGGACTGGCCGGTGGCAGGCTGGACATGCCGCGCTTTTCCGGCGTGATCAACTTCTGGATCCCGCTGATGCTGGTGTGCACCGGCCTGCTGGTGACCTTCACCGCCGGTCTGTGGAATATCGGCGTCGAGGGCCAGATGGTGATGGGTGCGATCTTCGCCACCTGGGTCGCGCAGGAAGTGAGCCTGCCGTCCGTGCTGCTCGTCCCGCTGGAGATGGCCGCGGCCGCGCTGGGCGGGGCGCTATGGGGGCTGCTGGCGGGCGTGCTCAAGACGCGCGGCGGCGTGCACGAGATTTTCGGCGGGGTCGCGCTGAATAACCTGGCGAACATCTTTGGCATCTACCTGATTTCTGGCCCGTGGGGCAACCAGGGCGGGCAGGCCACGCCGCCGTTTCGCGAGGAAGCGCTGCTGCTGCCCGCCAGCTCGGAGTTCCGGGTCAGTCTGGTGGCACTGGTCATGGTCGGGGTGGCCTTCGTGGTCGTGGTGATGGCCCTGCGCGGCACGCATTGGGGCCTGGAACTGAAAGCCCTGGGCAAGAGCGCCCGCTCGGCGCTGCTGCTGGGCGTGCCGACCCAGCGCAATGCCCTGCTGGCGATGGCGATCTGCGGCCTGCTGGCGGGGATCGCCGGATCGATCCGGGTGCTGTTCACCTATGGCAACCTGCGCCCGCTGGTCAGCGGCGGGATCGGATTCCTGGGCGTGCTGGTCGTGCTTCTCACGGGCACGCGGGCGCTGTGGGCGCCCATCGTGGCCTTTTTCTTCGCGGCGATCATGGTCGGCAGTACGCGCCTGAACATCGCGCTGCAACTGGATCAGAGCCTGGCCGGGGTGGTGCAGGGCATCCTGGTGCTGGTGTTCATCCTGGCCAACGGGATCAGCGCCCGGCTGCGGGCGCGGCGGCAGGCTCCGGCGGCCGAGGCAGCTTCGATCCCACCCAAGGAGGCGGCGCATGGATGAGCTTTCGCGGATTCTGGGATCGGTGGTGGCCAACGCCACCCCGCTGGTGATCGCCAGCATTGGCGAGACCATCACCGAGCGGGTGGGGGTGATCAACCTGTCGTTGGACGGGAGCATCACCCTGGCGGCGATGCTGTCCTTCGTGGTGGCTTATTCGACGGGCAGCGCCGCCGCCGGTTTGCTGGCGGGTATGCTGGCGGGCATGCTGATCGCGCTGCTGATCGTCGTGGCCAGCATCGAGCTGCGCCAGGATCAGGTGGCGGTTGGCTTCGTGCTGACGATGCTGGCGGCCGACCTGGCCCAGTTCCTGGGCCAGAACTACACCCGCCGTCCGGGGCCGACCTTCCCAACCGTGCCGGTCCCGCTGCTGGCGGAGGTGCCCTTCCTGGGCAATTTCCTGTTCAATCACAACATCCTGATTTATTTCAGCTTCCTGCTGCTTTTCGCCACGTGGTACGTGATGTACCGCACGCGCTGGGGGCTGGCTCTGCGGGCGGTGGGCGAGCGTCCGGCGACGGCCTTCGCACGCGGCACCAACGTCAACCGCACGCGCTACCTGTATGCGGCGCTGGGCGGGGCGCTGGTCGGCCTGGCCGGGGCGAGCTACTCCCTGGCGATCAAGGCGGGCTGGGCCAATCCGCCCGTGATGCGCGGCGACGGCTGGATCGCGCTGGCGATCGTGATCTTCGGCGGGTGGCATCCGGTGCGGGTGGCCTTCGGCGCGTACCTGTTCGCCGGGCTGCGCATCCTGGCAAGCACGATCCAGCAGACCACGGATTTCCCGTTGGTGCTGGTCAACGCGGTGCCGTGGGTGTTGATGATCCTGACCCTGCTGATGGTCTCCAGCGGGGCGGTGGACTGGTTGATGCGCTTCACGCCGCGCCGGCTGCGCTGGGTGGTCCGGCTGCTGGCGCTGTTTGGAGTGCGCGGCCAGGAGGAGACCGCCGCCAGCCGGACGCCGGGCCGGCTGCGTCGGGTGCTGCGCAACTTCCTGCGCTCCGATCCGCCGGGCGCGCTTGGCTCGACTTTCTCCCGCGAGTAAGCGGGCGGGACTCTCCCCATGAATCGACGCCGGCCGGGAAATTGATCTCCCGGCCGGTTGTGTTTATAATGAACCCTGTTAGAAAATTTGTTCTCAGGGGTGGGTTGCCATGTTGATTCTCCAGCCGGATTGGATTGCGACCGAGCGCGAGCGACGTTACCGCCGCCTGCCGGCGCTGCGCGTGCAGACCATCGAGGCCGCGACGGCATTCATCGACGACGTGGGCTTTGCCATGTTCTGGCCGATCAAGGACATCGAAGCGCCGAGTCTGTTCCATGCCATCGCCGGGCGCGAGCGCAGCGTCCCCAACGAGCACGACGATCCGGACATCAGCAAGTGCTGGGGCTGGAAGGACGACTCGCTGGGCGGGCCGCGCTGGTACTACAGCCACCTGCTGCGCCGCAAGGCGACCCTGGTTGCGCCGCGCCTGTGGGCGGCTTTCTACGCTCTGACACGCAACTATGGCGACCTGCGCGACTATCTGGAGCAGGTGCGCGACGGGATCATGACGCACGAGGCGCGCCTGATCTACGAGGCGCTGCTGGAGCACGGCCCGTTGCACACGGTCGAGCTGCGGCGCAAGACCGGCATGACGGCCAACGAGAGCAAGGCGCGCTTCGAGCGCGGCCTGCTGGCCCTCCAGGTGGACATGAAGGCGCTGCCGGTGGGAGTGGCGGAGGCCGGGGCGTGGCGCTACAGCTTCGTCTACGACATCCCGATGCGCCACTATCCGGGCCTGGCGGAGCAGGCGCGCCAGATCGGGACGCGCCAGGCCTGGGAGCTGCTGATCGGCCAGCACATTGACAACATCGTGGTTGCCAGCACCCGGCAGATCGGCCAGCTCTTCCATGTGTTCGAGCCGACAGCCCGCGAGTTGGAGCGCGCGCTGGAGAGCCTGGTTGGGGCCGGGCGAATCGAGGCGGCCCGGATCGAGGGCGGGGGCGAGGTGTGGGTCTCCAGGCGGGTGCTGGACGGGGCGTGCTGAGCGCCGGTCGAGTTGGCGGCCGGGCAGCTTTTCAATTCAACACAGATAACATGGATGAAACGGAAAGACACCGTTTGATGGGGGCTGCGACTCCGCGCTGGCGGGGTGGGGATGCCCCCTTTTGATTTCTCCGCTTGCCGCTTGTTTCCTCGCCGCCTGCCTCATTGTCATTCCGCGCGCGGGTTGTAGGCCGGGGCGGCATACAGGGCGCGCAGGGTGTTCAGATCGCGCTGGCTGTAGCGCGCTTCGGAGCAGGTCTGCATGAAGTACATGATGTCGCCCCGGCTGGGGCTGTGCACCAGCAGGCCGAGGGCGTGGGTCAGCTCGTGGAGCAGGGTATTCGCGAAGCAGTCATCCGTTGCGTGCATCCATACCGTGTTGATCAGGATGCCCACGCTGGTGAAGATCGGCGAGGTACAACCCGCGGCGACCTCGATGTGATTGCAACTGGCGTAGGTGTTGAACTGCTCATCGGTCATCAGCCACAGGGTGATGTGCGCGAAAAGCCGATCCTCGACGCGCTGGATGGGCACGACCTGGTTGATTTCCCGGATGGCGGCGTCGACGATGGCTTCCTGCTGCGGGGTCAGCTCGACGCCACCGTAGCCGCCGACCCACAGGTTGATTGGGAAGACCGTGAACCGGGCGAAACTGCCATCCGGAAACTGGTAGTCCCACATGCCGCCCTCGCCGTCGCCTTCCCAATAGGTGTTGGCAAGCTGGGTCGGGGAGAGCGTCGGCGCGCGAGTCGGCAGGGGCAGAGTCGCGGTCGGCGTGGGCGTCAGGGTGGGGGCCAGGGTCGCGGTGACCGTCCAGGTGGGCGGCAGCGTGGCCCGCGCGGCGGGTTCGGCGGGCGGCCGGGTGGGGGGATCGGTCGGCGTGGCCTTGGCGGCTGCTTTGGTCTCCTCGGCCCCGGCGGTCGCCGAGGGGAGGACCGCCACGGTTGGAATGGCGGCCAGGCTCGTCGGGCGCGAACCCTGGGTCGCCAGCAGCACGACCACGAGCAGAACGACCAGCGCGATCGCGGCGATTCCACCGAGCAGGAGGGCTGGCCCGATCCAGCGGGGCCGGGGGGATGGAGCGGTAGGGGACATCACACGGACCTGTGGTGCGACATTGTGTTGACGAAGCGCAAAGTCAGTTCGATTGTATCACAATTCTTTAGTGCGCATCCCCGCCTTGCTGGCACAAAAAAGCCCCTCCGGGGAGCGGAGGGGCCAGATTGGGTGAGGTGGACTATTCGTCGAACAACTGCCCGACGCTGCTGCCCTCGTGGGCGCGGATGATGACCTCCGCCAGCAGCGGGGCGATGGACAGGATGGTCATGTTGGGCAGGCGCTTGGCCTCCGGGATCGGCACCGTGTTGGTGGTGATGATCTCCTTGATGGGCAGGGAAGCCAGCCGCTCCACGCCGGTGCCGCTCAGGATGGCGTGCGTGAAGGCCAGGTAGATGTCCTTCGCGCCGCGATCCTTGACGGTGCGCACCGCGTTGGCGACGCTCTTGGCTGTGTTGACCTCGTCGTCGACCAGGATCACGTTCTTGTCCTGGACGTCGCCGATCATGGACAGCATTTCCGGGCTTTCGGCGTTGGTGGAGCGGCGCTTTTCCACGAAGGCCAGCGGGCAGTTCAGCCGGTTGGCGTAATTGCGGGCGCGCTTGGCGAAGCCCAGGTCGGTCGTGACCACGACGGCGTCTTCGATCTTCAAATCCAGCAGGTAATCGCTGAGCAGATAAAAGGCGCTCAGCGTGTCGCCGGGGATATTGAAGAAACCCTGAATCTGGCCGGAATGCAGATCGACCGTGATGTAGCGGTCGGCCCCGGCCACCTGGATCATGTCGGCGATGAGGCGAGCCGTGATCGGGACGCGCGGCTGATCCTTCTTGTCGGAGCGGGCGTAGCTGAGGTAGGGGATCACGGCGGTGATACGCCCGGCCGAGTCGCGCTTGAAGGTGTCCATCATGATCAGCAATTCCATGATGTTGTCGCTGACCGGCGAGCACAGGGTCTGGACGAGGTACACGTCCTGGCCCCGGACGCTCTCCTGAAGCTGGACAAAGATGTTCTCATTGGAGAACTGCACACGGTCGTATTCTCCCGGTTCCAGGCCCAGGTAGGTGCAGATTTCCTTGCCGACTTCCTGGCTGCCTGAACCGCAGAAGACCTTGATCTCGCCGTACAGGTTGCTTTCCGAGCGGGCATGATACTTGCGGAAGTACCGGGTTCCGGGAACCTTGTGCGCAGTGGGACACATGGGCTTGAATGACTCCTGATCTCTCTGTCTACCTGATGCTACGTCAATGCGCCTGATGGTTGGTCCGGTCGAGGAGCTGGTCCACCGCCGCCGATGGGGCAAGTTCGCGCCGGGCGAGCCGGTCAATCGTCGTCCGCAGGGTGGCTGGCCCGACCGCGCGAACGAAATCCGCCAGCAGGGCTTGCTGGAGGCGGGCGGCCAGGTCGGCTTCGATGTGCACCCGCTCCCAGCGGGCCAGGGACCCGCTGCGCTGGAGATAGTCGCGGTGCGCGTCGATCGCGGCCAGCAGGTCGTCGATCCCGGTACCGGCAGTCGCCACACTCTCAATAATGGGCGGTTGCCAGCCTTCACCGTCGGGTTCCGCATGCAACGGCGTCTCGCTTTGATCCAGCAGCCGGCCGTGATGCCAGGCGCGGCCCGCCTGCGAACGCCCCAGGTCGAGCATGGCTTTCAACGCCCGGACGGTATTCTGGGCGTCCGGCCGGTCGGCCTTGTTGACGACCAGGATGTCGGCGATCTCCAGGATGCCGGCCTTGATGGCCTGCACATCGTCGCCCAGGCCGGGCGCTTCGACGACCAGGGTCGTGTGGGCTTCGCGGGCGATGTCGACCTCGCTCTGGCCCGCGCCGACCGTCTCAATCAGGATAACGTCAAACCCGGCCGCGTCAAGGGCGTGAACGGCGTCCCCGGTCGTGCGGGCCAATCCGCCGAGGCTGCCCCGCGTGGCCATGCTGCGAATGAAGACGCCGCGATCCCCCGCCAGATCGCGCATCCGGATGCGATCCCCCAGGACGGCGCCGCCCGAAAACGGGCTGGTGGGGTCCACGGCGATGATGCCGACGGTGCGTCCCCTGGCCCGGTAGGCATGGGCCAGGCTGTTGACCAGCGAGCTTTTCCCGGCGCCCGGCGAGCCGGTGACCCCAATTCGGTGGGCGCGGCCCGTGAAGGGATAGAGTTCGGCCAGGGCGGCGCGGGCCTCAGGGTGTTCGTCCTGGATGTAAGACAGCAGCCGGGCCAGGGCGCGGCGATTGCCAGCGCGGAGCTGTTCCACCAACTCAAGCATGCCTACTCCGCTGCGGCTCCGACCATCCGGTGGATATCGGCGATGATGTCGGCGGTGCTGGAGCCGGGGCCATACACTCCGGCGATCCCCATCGCCTTCAGGGCGGCGATATCTTCTTCCGGGATGATCCCGCCGATGATCACGCGGACTTCGGCCAGGTCGTTCTCGCGCAGCAGTTCCAGGATGCGCGGCGCGAGGGCCATGTGCGCTCCGCTCAGGATGCTCAGGCCGATGAGGTCCACGTCTTCCTGGAGCGCGGCTTCGACGATCATCTCCGGCGTCTGCCGCAGGCCGGTGTAGATGACTTCCATCCCGGCGTCGCGCAGGGCGCGGGCAATCACTTTAGCGCCCCGGTCGTGACCATCCAGACCGGGCTTGGCGACCAGGACACGGAGTTTCCGTTCGGGCATGAAACGCCAACCTTTTCACATGGGCGAACAACGCTAAACTCTGGAACATTATAGCCGGATTCCTGCTATACTGAAACAGAACACACACCGGCTACCCGTCCCATGAAACAGCGACCATCCCCCGATTGTGCTAGAATCATAAGCTATCATTGACTGCGGGTCTATACCGAACCTGAGCGTTTATGGAGTTGGCGCGGAATTCCGCCGGAGTAGAGGACAAGACGTGGCATCGGCAACCAGGAACGACTCGACCCCGAAACGCAAGCTACTCTGGAGTGAAGCGGCAGGCAAGCTGCTGGCGCTCGTCTCGGTGGCTGCCGCCGCGATTCTCCTGATCGTGTATGGGTGGCTGGCGCTGCGCTGGCAGCAGCAGCCGTTCGTTGGCGCGTTCTTTTCGTACATGCTGAGGGTGGAAAACATCCCGTCGATTTCGGGCGAGGCGCTGCCGGCATTCGCCGTGGGCGTGCGGCCCGGCGACCGGCTGATCGCCATCAACGACGTCAGGCTCAGCCAGAACCCGCACGTGGCTCAGGCCCAGTTCCAGCAGGAGCTGTCCCGTCTGGAGCCGGGCCAACTTGTCACAATGCGGCTGGCGCGCGCCGCCGGGGGGCCGACGGTCCAGACGCGGACGCAGTGCGCGCCGGACAGCGCGTCGGGGGCCGGCGACCGCCTCCTGTGCAGCACGATGTACCGCCTGGCGCCGATGCAGACCATCGATTTCGTCAGCCTGTTCGTGGTCAGCTTCGGGGTGGGCGTGCTGGGGGTGATTTTTGCCGGCGTGCTGCTCTGGAAGCGCTGGAATCAGCCTGTCGCGCGCCAGATCGCCGTGTTGAGCGCTTTGTTGAGCGTGGTGGCGAGCGGCCTGTACGACACGTATACCGGCCATCAGATCACGCCGCTGGTGCAGCTTTCCGGCATGGTGTTGGTCGGGGGCATGCTGTTGATCCTGGCGCTGACTTTCCCCTCCGCGCAGGCTGCGTTGCGGCGGCGACCGGCCCTGCGCTTCGCGCCGCTGGCTCCGGTGGCGATCGTGCTGGGATTGATGGCGCTGATGCTGTATTCTCCCAGTCCGGACCGCGTGTGGTTCCCCGGTCCGCTGGCCTACAGCTTCGTGCTGATCTGCGCCGCGATCTATGTCGTGGCGCTGGCGCGCCGCCTGAATCAGAGCGTTTCCCCAACGGCGCGCGATCAAACCACGATTGGTCTGGTAAGCCTGCTGCTGGCGATCGCGCCGAGCGTGGTGTGGGTCATCACCATCGGGCTGCAATCCCTGTTGCCGGCGGAGAATCTCACGTTTCACTTCTCGCTGGCGACGCCGTTTTTCCTGCTGCTGCCGCTGGGATTGGTGTACGCCCTGGCCCAGGACCGGCTGCCTGACAGCGACCGGGTCATCACGCGCGGGATCGTATACGGCCTGATGGCCGGGGGCGTGGGGGTGGGATACGGGCTGGTCGTGGCGGGCGCGACGCTGTTCGCCGGGTCGGCCGTCCAGATGAACAACCCGGTGGTGATCGCGGTCCTGGTGTTCCTGATGGCGCTCCTGTTCGTGCCGGTGCGCAACCTGCTGGAACGACGGGTCGACAGCGCGTACTTCCGGACGCACCGGCTGTACCAGCAGCGGGTGGAAAGCCTGGCGCAAGACCTGACTCGCGTCAATACCCTGGGCGGCATCGTGGACGCCATCCGGCGCCATCTGACCGAGACCCTGGCTCCGACTCACGCCTTCCTGTTCTTCCCCGACCCGGAGTCCGAGCAGTACATCGCACACGGCGTCCCGGTTCCGGAGACGGATGTGCGCTTCAGCGCGCGCAGCCCTCTGGTGCAGCTTCTGGGCCGCCAGCAGCGCGTTCTGTACCTGGAAGCCGGGCAGCCGCTGCCGGCCGATCTGGCCCCGGAACGGGCGCGGCTGGCGGTGCTCGGCGCGCCGGTGCTGGTGCCCCTGCGCGGGCAGGAACGGTTGAGCGGCATTCTGTTCGTCGGGCCGCGCCAGTCGTTCGAGCGCTACCACTACGACGACCTGCGCTTCATCCAGAGTCTGGCCGATCAGGCCGCGCTGGCGGTCGAACGCGCCCAGGTTATCGCCAACCTGGAGCAGCGCGTGCGCGAGATGAACGTGCTCGGCCAGGTGGCCCAGGCGGTCAACTTCACGATCGAATTCGACGACCTGCTGGAGCTGATCTACGCCCAGACCAACCGCGTGATCGTCGCGCCGAATTTCTACATCGCCCTGCGCGACCCGAATACCGACGAGATGTACTTCGCTTTCTACTCCGAGAGCGACGAGCGCATCCAGGAGAACGAAGGCGATCGCTGGCGCATGGGCCGCGACCTGTTGAGCGAGATCGTGCGCGGCGGCCAGCCGATGCGCGTCGAGAACTACGCGGCCGAAGCGGCCCGGCGTGGCGGATTCCAGCCGCTTAAGAACCCGAACCTCAAAGCGTGGATCGGCGTACCCCTCAGCGCGCCGGGCACGGCGATCGGCGTGATGTGCGTGGGCAGCACCCAGGCCAATGTGACCTACGGCGACGACCAGTTGAAAATCCTGTGGCAGATTGCCGACCAGGCCGCGACCGCCATCGACAAGGCGCGGCTGTTCCGGGAGACGCAAATCCGCGCCCGCCAGCTCAGCGCCCTGAACCAGATCAGCACCCAGCTTGCCAATGTGTTCAAGGAACCGGAACGCCTGCTGGAGCTGATCACCGAAAGCGCGGTCACCATTCTGGAAGCCGAGGCCGGGTCGCTGTTGATGATCGATTCGGAAACCAACGAGCTTGAATTCAAGGTGGCGATCGGCAGCGAGGCCGATCACCTGGTCGGGACGCGCCTGGCCCCCGGCACGGGCCTGGTCGGCACGGTGGCCGACCGGGGCGAGCCGGTGATCGTCAACGATACCACCCGCGACCCGCGCTGGTTCTCCGGCGTGGACGACGACATCCAGTTCCGGACGGATACCCTGATGGCTGCGCCGCTGATTGGCTCGGCCGGCGTGATCGGGGTGCTGGAAGTGATCAACAAGCACGATGGCGGCGTGTTCGTCGAGGATGACAAACGCCTGCTGATGACCTTCGCGGGGCAGGCGGCCATCGCCATTGAAAACGCGCGTCTGTTCCAGATGACCGACCAGCAGCTTGCGGCGCGCGTGGAAGAGCTGGACACCATGCAGCGCATCGACCGCGAGCTGAACGAGACCCTGGAACTGCGGCGCGTGCTCGACCTGACCCTGGGCTGGGCCATGCGCGAGAGCGATGCCGTGGCCGGGGCGGTGGCGATGCTCGTGGGCGAGGGCGATGCGCTGGAGGTGGTGGCGCACCAGGGTTATCCGGACGGGGTCGAAACCGGGATGTTTGGGATGCCCCTGCCGGTCGATCACGGCGTCGCCGGGCGCGTGGTGCGTTCCGGCCGTCCGGAGCTTGTCTCGGACGTCCGGTTCGACGATGACTACATGGAAGTTCTGCCGGGTGGACGCAGCCAGCTCACGGTGCCTCTGGTGACCGGCGGTAAAGCCAGCGGCGTGATCCTGCTGGAGAGCGACCGTGAGAACGCATTCTCCTTGCTGGACCTGGACTTCGTGACCCGTCTGGCCGAACATGCCAGCCCGGCCATGGCCAACGCCTCGCTGTTCGACCAGCTCCAGCGAGCCAATGCGGCCCGCAGCGAGTTCGTGGGCGTGGTGGCGCACGAGTTGAAGACCCCCATGACCAGCATCCGGGGCTTCGCCGACCTGCTCCTGGGCGGCGTGGTTGGCCCGATGAACGAGCAGCAGCGCAACTTCCTGGGCACGATCCGGTCCAATGCAGATCGACTGACGTCCCTGATCAACGATCTGAACGACGTGACCAAACTCCAGACCGATCGCATGGCTATGGAGATGGCCCCGATCAACTTCGGGGATGTGGTTCAGGAGACCCTGCGGCCATTGCAGCGCCTGATCGAGGACAAGGGACAGCGCATTGATCTTCAAGTCTCCGACAAACTGCCGGCGATCTATGCCGACCAGAACCGCCTGATCCAGGTGATGACCAACCTGATCACCAACGCCCACAAGTACACGCCGGACGAGGGCACGATCGTGATCACGGCCCGGCCGGGCCGCAACGTGTGGGATTCGAAGGGCGCGCCGGAAGTCCTGCACGTGACCGTCAAGGACGATGGGATCGGGATCAGCGAGGAAGACCAGGCCCAGCTCTTCAAGCCCTACTTCCGCACGACCAACCCGGAGGCGCTCGATCAGCCGGGGACCGGGCTGGGGCTGGTCATCGTGCGCGGGATCATCCAGCAGCACGGTGGCCAGATCTGGCTGGAGAGCAAGCTGGGCCAAGGCTCCACCTTCCATGTCACGATTCCGCTGGCTTCGGCCGTACCGGAGGCTCGCCAGAAGGCGACCGCAGCCGACTGATCCAGTTGCCTGGAAACGCGACGGCCCGCCACTCACGGCGGGCCGTTTTGTTTTGTGCCGGTTCGACCGTGCGAAGTCAGGGCCGCAGCCAAAAGCAGCCGGCGCGGGCCATGAGGGCGAAAAAGGGTGGGGCCCTGCCGGTGAGGGCAGGGCCTTGAGGAGGAGAGAAGACTTCCGGGACAGACAAGGGGTGCGGATCAGTCCGCCATGGCAGGCTCGACCGCCGGCAGGGCGGCGATGGCCTTCTGGACGTCCTCGACCGGGTATTCGTAGTCGTCCAGGTTGCCGGACAGGTAGGCTTCGTACGATCCCAGGTCCAGGTAGCCGTTCCCGCTCAGATTGAACAGGATCACGCGCTCCTGGCCGGCTTCCTTCGCTTCCAGGGCCTGATCGATGGCGGCCTTGATGGCATGGGCGCTTTCCGGCGCGGGGGTGATGCCCTCGGCACGGGCGAAGGTGATGGCCGCCTCGAAGACCGGATTCTGATGGTAGGCGACGGCCTCGACGATCCCCTCGTCGTGCAGCAGGCTGACCAGGGGGGACATCCCGTGGTAGCGCAGACCGCCCGCGTGGATGCCGGCCGGCATGAAAGTGTGGCCGAGCGTGTACATCTTGACCAGCGGGGTCAGGTGAGCCGTGTCGCCGAAGTCGTAGGTGTAGGTGCCCCTGGTCATGCTGGGGCAGGCCATTGGCTCGACGGCCAGGAAACGGGTCGCCTTGCCGTTGACCAGCCGCTCACGGATGAACGGGAAGAGCAGGCCGGCCATGTTGCTGCCCCCGCCCGCGCAGCCGATCACGACGTCCGGGTAGTCGTCGGCCAGGGCCATCTGGAGCAGGGCCTCTTCGCCGATGATGGTTTGGTGCAGCATGACGTGGTTGAGGACGCTGCCCAGGCTGTACTTGGTGTCGTCGTGGGTGGCGGCGACTTCCACCGCCTCGCTGATGGCAATGCCCAGGCTGCCGAGGCAGTCCGGGTTCTGCGCCAGGATGCCACGTCCGGCATTGGTCAGGTTGGTCGGGCTGGCGTGCACGGTTGCGCCGTAAACTTCCATGAGATTGCGGCGGTAGGGCTTCTGCTGGTAACTGACCTTGACCATGAAGACTTCGATGTCGATTCCGAAGAGCGAGCCGGCCATGGCCAGGGCCGATCCCCATTGGCCCGCGCCGGTTTCGGTCGCGATCTTGCGGATGCCTTCCTCGCGGTTGTAATAGGCCTGGGCGATGGCGGTGTTGGGCTTGTGGCTGCCCACCGGGCTGACGCCCTCGTTCTTGTAATAGATGCGGGCCGGGGTATCCAGGGCCTTTTCCAGGCGGCGCGCCCGGTAGAGGGGCGAGGGCCGCCACTGGCGGTAGATGTCCCGCACCGGGGTGGGAATCTCGATGTAGCGGTCCTGGCTGACTTCCTGCATGATCAGGGCCATCGGGAACAGGGGGGCCAGATCGTCGGGGCCGATCGGCTGGTGGGTGCCGGGATGCAGGACGGGGGCGGGCGGCACGGGCAGATCGGGCACGATGTTGTACCAGGTCTTTGGCATCTGGTCTTCGGTCAGGACGTATTTGATGGTACTCTTGTCGGGCATGGCAAACCTCTCTCGTTAAAAAAAAACCTTCCGGCGAGCAGGAATGCGGCCTTGCCGTGCGAATTCGGGCCAAACAAAAGAGCACCCATCCCCATGCGCCGCACGGATGCCGCATGAGGACGAGTGCTCCTTGCCAGCCGGAGAGGGATCGATCCCGACCCGACCAACAAAAAAGCCCGTCCTCGACAGAGGACGGGCTTAGAGCTTACCCGCGGTACCACCTCGTTTGACAGCGTTTGATGGGGTGAACCAACACCAAACGCCATCCTCTCTGGCCGTGTAACGGCGGCAAACCCGGCGCGGGATTGCCCCCGCGCGACTCCCCGGCCCATTCAGCGCTCGTTCACACGCCGGGCCTTGCAGCCTGAGGGTCCGGCTCTCTGGGAGGAAACACCGCGCTTACTTTTCCGGTTCAACGTCTTTATTGATTCAATTACTGAGCATGATAACGGTGCTCGGCAAGCCTGTCAAGCATTTTGTGCACGATAACAACAAAAACGCCCACCGCAGAGAACGCAGAGACCACAGAGAGGCGAATTGCTCATCCCTGCGTCCTCCGCGGTGAGATGTTCTCCTTAGCGGCCGATCCCGGCGCTGCCGCCGAAGGCCGCCGAGATTTCGGCATAGATGGCGCCGATGTTGCCCACGTTGCCCTCGTAGAAGATGCCGTTGGTCGCCAGCGCGATATTCCGCATGGTCGTCCGGTCGGCGTCGTCGCCGTAGGCGATGGTATAGACTGACGCGCCGGAGTCGAAGACGATGCGGGAGAACGTCGCGTCCGGGCTGTGGAAACGGCTGCTGGACGTGTCCTGGCCGTCGGTCAGGACGACCATGGCGTTGGCCGTATCCGCCCGGCTGGTCTTGAGCATGGCCTCCGCCGTGAAGGCGATGCTGTCATACAGCGCCGTGCCGCCCCCGGCGGTAATGGTGTTGATCTGGTTGATGATGTTCTGGCGGTTGCCCTCGATTCGGGTGGCGGGAACCAGGATGCGCGGGTAGTTATCGAAGATGATCACCGTCACCTGGTCACGGTCGCCCATCTGGGCCACGAACTCGATCGCGGAGAGGCGCAGCAGTTCGATCTTCTGGCCTTCCATGCTGCCGGAGATATCCAGCACCATCGCCAGATTGACGTTCTTGCGCTGGGCCTGCCACAGTTCCTGGATGGCGAAGACGCTTTCCGGGCTGGTGGAGGCGAACACGCGCGCCGGCTGGGCCGGATCGGCCCCATGCGCGGCGTCGATCGGCGCGCCGAGGGCCACCGCGTCGTTGATCGGGCGCAGGCCCAGCGCCAGGGCCTGGGTCTGGGCCGGGACATCGCGCAGGTAGGCCAGGAACGTCTCGGCTGCGTGGGTGGTCGTGTCGTCCATTTCCGCCCTGACGCAGGTCGGGAAGGTTGCCACGAAGGTCCCCTCGTAGGGATAGATGGCGACCAGGCGCGGGTCGCGCTCGCCCTGGGTGATCACGGCGTTTTCGTACATGATCCCAGCGTTGAGGTAGGTGATTCCGCGCTCCAGCATGGTCGCGGCGAGCTGATCCGTGCTGGTGCTGAACCACGCCACGGCGCTCTCGAACGCGCCGACCGAGGCCTGGACGATCGGGTTCTGGACTGCGTCGACCGAAATCTGGTCGGGCGAGGCTTCGGCGGCATAAACCAGCGCCAGCAGGGTTTGCGCGCCGCTCTCCGACAGGCCGGGATGGCTGTGGCCGAGACGCAGGGTCTGGCCCCATTCCCCGCCGCTGTAATAAGCCCAGCCGGAGGGATCGGCGGCCAGACTGGCCGTGTCCAGCCAACCCAGGGTGCTGCCCGGCCAGCCGAGGGCGCGCGCGACCGGCTCCCACATGGCGATCACCAGCGGGCTTTCGGCGATGCTGACGCAGTTGGGCAGGAAAATCTCGCGCCCGGCCGACTGGTGCAGCACCTCGCGCCACTGGGGATCGGCGGCCGTCCACAGGACGGGCAGTTCGGCCCCGGCCAGCATGTCGGCCACGGCCTGGCCGGCGTCGGCGCTCACGGCCTCGATGTAGATCGGGCGGCCATCTCCGGCGTTGATGCGCTGCCGGTTGAATGCATCGGTGACCTGCGCGGCCCAGGCGTTCAGGCTGGTGCTGTGCACCCAGCGCAGCACCAGGGCATTGCTGGGCTGGCCGCCCAGGCCGCTGCCGTCGCAGGCGGCAAGCAGCAGCACGACGGCCAGCAGCCCCAGCGCCAGCCGGCGCGGAAGGTTCGAGTGAGGCATGGTGATGGTCTCCTCCTGGCTAGCGGCCGACCGTGATCAGCGACATTTCGACGAAACGGTCGAGCGCCTGAAGATCGGGATCGTCGGTGTTGCGGCGCTCCTCCGGGGGGAGGGCGGCATCGACCACGAAGCGGGCCGGGTCGAGGCCCTGCGTGACGAGGTAATCCACGACGGCCTGGCCGCGCGCCAGCCCGAAGTCGTAGATGTCCTGCTCGGTGTAGGTGCCGGCCGGGCCAGGCCAGGCCGAGGAGCCGGTCACGCGCAGGAAGATGCCCACGCTGCTGCTCATGATCGGGATCACGCAGTCGTCCAGGATGCGGCGCGATTCAAGCGTCAGCTCGGCCGACTCGGGCAGGAAGGTGAAGCGCCGGCAGGGCAGCACGCCCAGCGTCTCGCCGGATTCGGGCGCGATCGTGGAGAGGTCGGGCCGCGAGCCAATCGAGAAGGTGGTGTTGATGGGCAGGGCGCTGGTTTGAAGCTCCGGGCGCGCCCCGGCTTCCAGCACGAAGCGGGGATCGATCAGGTCGGCCACGGCGTCCTGCGGCACCGCGACTCCGGAAGCGGCCCACACCCGGCGGGCCACGTCCAGGCGCTGGGCCAGGGCGCTGGTATCGCGCATCACGGTCAGGTTATTGAGCAGACTGGCCTGGGCGATGTGCTCCAGCCAGGCGGTCAGGTCGGCGCTGGCCGTTGCGGTGTAGACGAACGTCCAGTCATTATGCCCCCAGGCCGCGATCTGGCCGGCGGCGGTGTCGAAGTCCTCGAACTGGGCCTTGAGGGTCTGGAACCAGGCGTTGTGGAAAGCCTGGACGACGTCCGGCTTGCCTTCGATGGCCTGTTTGGAGGTGGCGATTACGTCGATGATGATGCGAAGCTGCTCGGAACTGAGCAGGGATACGCCGCCGCTTTCCGCCGCGTCGTAGATGTTCGGCTCCCAGCCGGATACCGCGTCGGCCTGCCCGCGATTGAACAGGTCGACCGCTTCGCTGACCGAGCTGGCCGGAACGAGCGTCACGTTGGAGCGCGGGTTGAGACGGGCGACGTTGAGGGCGAACAGGGTGAAATACTCACCCACGCTGCCCCGCGAAAAGGCGATGCGCTTGCCGCTCAGGTCGTTGATCGTGGGGATATCGCGCACCCAGAGCTGGTCGGCCCCGGCGCTTTCGTCCACAATGGCCGTGATCACCCCGGCGCTGCTGAGGGCCAGGCTGTTGGCGGTGGTCAGCAGGCAGTCCCATTGCCCGGCGCTGAGCGCGGCGATGCGCCGGTCTTCGGTGATGCTGAAGTCGCTCATGCCGTCCAGATCGAAGGGAATCAGGCCCAGGTGAAAGCCGTTCTCGACGTCGATCCCCGCCACGACCATCTGCTGGAGCGTGAAATAGCTGCCGAAGGAGTCGGCGGCGCAGACGTAGGTCGGCAGCCCATCATTCCGGTTGACGCCAGCCGCGAACAGCGGCTCGGCCAGGATGGGCACTTCGGTGGGCAGCGGGGCGATGACGGCGACGGTGGCGCTGGGAACAGGGGTGGGGCCTTTCAGAATCCCGGTCTGGCTGACCAGGCTCGCCCCAATCACGATCAGCGCAACGACGATGATGAACAAAAATAACACGACTCGGCCACGATTCATACCATTGCTCCTTATGCGCTAATGCCCGTTGCTTGGCAGTGAAAACGTGTTGTATTCCAAAAACAGACGCAGACTCAGTGTATCTCGCCAGGACGGCCGTTTCCTGATGCGGAGCAGTCAAAGGCCCGACTTTTCGGCCGCGATCCGTCAGGATCATGCCCCAATGCTAGGTTGGAAGGGCGAGAAAATCAAACGTCCCGGCGGGGGGACTACCCATGTCGAATCAAAACCGGGATGGCATCCGCGCCATCCCGGTTTGCTATCCGGTGACTATCGCCTAGATCAGCAGACTCAGCGGGTTTTCGATCAGGCGCTTCATTTCCTGCATGAACTGGGCCGCCTCGGCTCCATCGGTGACGCGGTGATCGGCGCTGATCGTGATCTTCAGGCGCGCGCCGGCGCCCAGCGTGCCGTCCGGGTGAACGACCGGGACCTGTTTGGCCGCGCCAATCGCCAGGATGGCCGCTTCCGGTGGGTTGATGATGGCGACAAAGGTGTCGACGTCGAATGGTCCCAGGTTGCTGACCGTGAAGGTGCTGCCTTCGACGTCATCCGGGCGAACCTTGCCATCGCGGGCGCGCTGGATCATCTCCCTGGTCTGGACGGCCAGCGTGCCGAGCGCGGTTTTGTCCGCGTCCCTGGCGACCACGTTGATCAGGCCGCTTTCCAGGGCGACGGCGATCCCGATGTTGATCCGCTTGTGGCGCACGATCTTGTCCCCGTAGAAGTGCGAGTTGAGGTTGGGGAACTTGCGCAGGGCCAGGGCGGCGGCCTTGACGATCAGGTCATTGACGCTGATCCGGGCTTCTTCCGGCAGGGTCGCGTTGATCTGTTTGCGCAGGGTCAGCAGGGCCTGGACATCCATTTCGGTGGTCACGTAGAAGTGCGGGACCTGCTGTTTGGCCTCGACCATGCGCTTGCCGATCCGGGCGCGCAGCTTGTTGGTGTCGATGATCTCGACGTCCGGGCCGGAAGGCAGCGCGCCGAAGCTGGGAGCCGGGATGGCCGCCGGAGCTGCGCCAGCCGGGGCCGCCGGACGGGCCGCGCCGGGCCTGGCGCTCTCGACGTCCTTCCTGACGATGCGGCCGCCGGGGCCGCTGCCCGCGACCTGGGCCAGGTCCACCCCGCGATCGGTGGCGATCTTACGCGCCAGGGGGCTGGCCTTGACCCGGCCTCCCTCCTGACCATTGCCTCTGGGGAGCGAGGGCGCGGCGGCGGGGGCGGCTGGTTCCGCCGGAGCGGTCTGTTCCGCCGGAGCCGGAGCGGCCGCCGCCTTGGGCTGGGGCGCTGCCCCGCCTTCCACGGCCTCGCCGGCCTGGCCGACGAGGGCGATGTCCGCGCCAACGGGCACCACTTCGCCGGGGTTGGCCAGATGCTTGAGCAGCACGCCGCTGGCGCTGGTCTCGATTTCGATCGTGGCCTTGTCGGTCTCGATCTCGGCGATCACGTCACCCTTGTTGATCGTGTCGCCCGGATTCTTGACCCACTTGACCAGCGTGCCTTCGGCCATGTCGAAGCCCAGCTTGGGCATCTGAATGGGTTCCGCCATTAGAGCACCTCTTTCACCGCCGCGACGACCTTCTGCGCGTCGGGCAGGGCCATCATCTCGATGTTGCTGGCATAGGGCAGGGGGTTATCCAGGGCGCTGACGCGCTTGACCGGGGCGTCCAGGTAGTCGAAGACCTGATCCTGAATCTGGGCGGTCACTTCCGCCCCCACATTGTAGCGCGGCAGCGATTCCTCGACGATTACGGCGCGGTTGGTTTTCTTGACGCTTTCGAAGACCGGCTCCAGGTCCAGCGGACGCAACCAGCGCAGGTCGATGATCTCGGCCTCGATGCCGTCCTTGGCGAGGATGTCGGCCGCCTGGGTCGACCATTCCAGACCCTTCTGGTAGGTGACGATCGTGACGTCCTTGCCCTGGCGCTTGACATCGCTCTTGCCGATGGGCAGCACGAAATCGGGGTCATCCGGAACCACGCTGCGGCGCTGGAGCATAGTCGAGTGTTCAACGAACATGACCGGGTTATCGTCGCGGATGGCGGCCTTGAGCATGCCCTTGGCGTCGTAGGCGGTGCCGGGAACGGCGACGTACATGCCGGGGAAATGGGCGAAGACGACTTCTGGCGCATGCGAGTGGGTCGCGCCAAGCTGCTTGCCGCCGCCGGTCGTGGTACGCAGGACCATGGGCACCTTGAACTGGCCGTTGAACATGTAGCGCACCTTGGCCATGTGGTTGACGATGGCGTCCATCGCCACGAAGGCGAAGTTGATGGTCATGATCTCGGCGATTGGCCGCAGGCCGGCCATGGCCGCGCCCACCGCCGAGCCGGCGATAACCATCTCCGAGATGGGGGTATCGCGCACGCGGCGCGCGCCGAATTCGTCCAGGAAGCCGCGGGTGACCGCGTAGGTGCCGCCCCAGACGCCGACTTCCTCGCCCATGATGAAGACCCGCTCATCGCGGAGCATCTCTTCGCGCAGGGCGGCGCTGAGTGCTTCGCGAATGGTGATATTCTTCTCAGCCATGACAGTCATTTCCTTTAGGCGTAAACGTAACTGACCAGGTCTTCGTAGGTGGGAACGGGGCTGCTTTCGGCGAATTCCACCGCTTTGGCGATTTCGTCCACGACCTCGACCTCGATCTTGTCCAGGGTGGCCTGCACGCTCTTGTGTTTCTCAATCAGCCGGTTGCGCAGGACGCCGATCGGGTCGCCTTCGGCATAGCGGGCGACTTCGTCCTTGGTGCGGTAGCGCTCCGGGTCGCCCATGCTGTGACCCTGGAAACGGTACGTGCGCGATTCCATGAACAGCGGGCGGCCGTTCCTGGAAATCCACTCGATGCCCTTGCTGACTGCCTCGTGCACTTCCACGACATCCATGCCGTTGAAGCTGAGCGAGAAACCGGGGTCCTGCTCCAGGCCGTAGCCGATGCCTTTCTTGACCAGATCGGCCTGGCCGCTGGCGCGGTCGACCGCGGTGCCCATGCCGTAGCCGTTGTTTTCCACCAGCCACAGGACGGGCAGACCCCACACCGCGCTCAGGTTCAGGGACTCGTGGAAATAGCCGATGTTGGTCGCGCCGTCGCCCATCATGGCGACCACGACTTCATCTTCTTCGAGATACTTGGCCTTGAGGGCGATCCCGGCGGCCAGGGGCAGATGGCCGCCGACGATGCCGTGGCCGCCCCAGAAGTTCTTCTCACGGGAGGCCAGGTGCATGGAGCCGCCCTTGCCGCCGCTGACGCCGGTGCGCTTGCCGAGCATTTCCGCCATCACGGCGTTGACGTCCAGGCCCATCGCCAGGGCGATGCCGTGGTCGCGGTAGGCAGTGATGGCGTGGTCATTCTGACGAAGCGCCGCGGCGATTCCGACGCCCGTGGCTTCCTGGCCGATATAGAGATGCAGGAACCCGCCGATTTTGCCTTGCTGATAGAGTTCCGCGCATTTCTCTTCGAACCGCCGGATCAAAACCATCTGGCGGTACCAGTTGATCATGGTTTCCTTCGTAGGTGCTGCCATAATACTCCTCGATGCGCAAATAATGAGTGTGTCTTAACACTCTTCAAGGGGGGATATGCGCTTGGTTCGATTCGCCAGTTTACCGTAAGAAAACGGGGCTTGGCAAACCGCATCCGCGATTTTATCCAATTCTAATAAAAACTGTCTGAAACGGGTCCCGCGCCCGATTTATCTTGTATTGGCAGCGGTGCTAGAATACAGGCGGGTTCCTGATTCACTCGGAAGGTATTTCATGCCTCAGGTTCGTGTCGGCCGGTTCGATGCGCGGTGGCGGGCGCTCTTGCTGGCGGCAGGCGGGCTGTTGCTGGCAGGGTTGCTGAGCCTTGGCATTGGCGGCTACCGCAGTGTGTTGATCCGGCAGGCCCAGCGCGACCTGCGCCAGAATCAGGCGGACGCGCTGCTTCGGTTTGAGGCCGAGCTGGAAAATACGATCGACGCGCCGCTCTGGCTTCAGATGACTCTGACCGGAGCCGGCGGCTCCGATCTCCAGACGCCGGACCAGGTTTTCGAGCAGATCATGGCCGAGCGTCCCTGGATCCGGCTCCTGGCCGCGTTTTCCCCGGAAGGCGAGGTGCAAATTCATCCGGTCGGGGAGGCGGCCCTGCTGGACCGGCTGCCTCTTTCCGAGGGAGAGCCGAACGTGCCGCTGGTGGGCCGTCCGGTGGAACTCGCCGCTGGGCAGTGGCTGATTGGGGTGGACTACCTGATCCAGACCGGCGGCATGCCGCCAACCCACCTGCGAATGGTCGTGGACATCGGCTTGCTGATCGAGCGCATGCTCCGGCCTGAGTCTGGATCGGGCCTGGAGATTGGGCTGAGACTGGCTGATGGGACAGTCCTGATCGATCCGGGCGTGTTCGAGCAAGAGCCAGTCCTGGAGTCGCTCGCGGTTCGCGCGCAGCGTTTGGAGATCGGCCTGGCGCCGGCAGGTGGATGGGCGGCCCAGATTCAAGGGCCGCTTCTGGCGGCGATCGCCGTGACGCTCGGCTCGATTCTGCTGGTTGGCGGACTGGGATATGTGTTCGTGTCCAGGAACGCCTATCTGAGACAGCGGACTCGAACGCTGGAGGAGCTTAACCAGGCGCTGCGCGACAGCGAAGCGCGCGCGCAATCGCTGGTGGAAATGGCTTTCGACGCGACCCTGGGGCTGGATTCCACTGGCCGCGTGGCGTTCTTCAATGCCGCGGCTCGCCAGATGTTCGGCCATTCGGCCGAGGAAGCGACTCACCTGCCGCTGGCTGCTCTGCTGCCCGCTCTGCCGCTGCCCGAGGATGGCTCCAGTCCGGTCGACGCGCTGATGCGGCTACAGCAGAGGCCGGATGCGTCCAACGCGCCGCTCGAAACCCAGGGGCGGCGCGCCGATGGCACCCGGTTTCCGGTGGAAGTCTCGATGGTCACCATGGATTGGGAGGCGGGCGAGCGCCTTGTGGTGATGAGCATTCGAGACATCACCCAGCGCGTGCGGCAGGCGGAAGCCCTGCTGCGCAGCGAGGCGGTGTACCGTTCCCTGGCCGAAGACGTGCTGGACAGCTCCGCCGTGGGGATTTTCATCCTGGATTCGACGTTCAGCGTGTTCTGGATCAACCAGGCCATGGAGCGCTACTTTGGTATTGACCGGCTGGAGGTGATCGGCCAGGACAAGCCGCGCCTGATCCGGGAACGGCTCCGGCAGAAATTCGAAGCGCCTGAGGAGTTCGAGGCGCGCGTGCTGGCCACCTACGCGAACAACACCTACATCGAAAACTTCGAGTGTCACATTCTGGCAGGGCCTGAGCAGGAGGAGCGCTGGCTGGAGCATTGGAGCCAGCCAATCACGAGTGGTCTGTTCGCGGGCGGCCGGATCGAGCATTATTACGATATCACGGCCCGCAAACGGGCCGAGCACGCGCTGCTGGCGTACCAGGAGGATTTGCGCAGCAAGAGCTATTCGCTGCAAGTACTGAATGCGGTGTCCGATCTCCTCTACCAGTCTCTCGATTTTCGGACGGTGGCCCAGCAGGCTCTGAATTTCGCACAGGCCTATACCGGCGTGCCAGGGATTGCCCTGTATTTTCTGCCGGTGGAAGGCGACCAACTGCGCCTGGTGGTTTCGCGGGGCTTCTCACCGGCGATGCAGACCGTCATGGCCACGCTGCCGATGCGGAGTCTGACCGGCACTGCCGCGATCGAGGGGGAAATCCTGGTCGTCCCCGACATGATGCAGGACGATCGCACGGCGGTGACCATCCGGGACCAACTGCGGGAAGAAGGCTATGTCGGTGGGGTGTTCATCCCGCTGTTGTACCAGGGGCAAAGTCTGGGGGCCATTAACCTGCTCTACAAGGACGTCTACGAGCCGGTGCCGCAGCAGTTGGAGACGCTCGAATCGATCGCCAAGACGATCGGCGTGGCGCTTTCCAACGCGCGCTACGTGGAGCAGATCGAAGCCGAAATCAACGAGCGGGCGCGCGCCCAGGAAGCCGAGCACGAGCAGCGGATGTGGGCCGAGGTCTTGCAGGACAACGCGGCCGCGATCACCCGCACCCTGGACCTGGAGGAAGTTCTTGACCGGATTCTGGACGGCATTCGAAGTGTCATGCCAGAGTACGAGGATGCGGTCCTCATCCTGGTCGAAGAGGGCGTAGGACGGGTCATGCGCTTGCAGGGTGAATATCCCCTGGCCTTCGACGACGATCCCTTACACTGCGATATTCAGGTGTATGCCAACCTGCGCTGGATGCACGAACACCAGCAGGCGCTGGCGATCCCCGATACAAAGGCGTATCCGGGCTGGGTGATCCGTCCGGGAACGGGCTGGGCGATGTCCAGTGTTGGGGCGCCGATCTGTATGGAAGGGGTGGTCATCGGGTTCCTGCTGCTCTACAGCGACCAGGTGGGTGCCTTTACCGATCAGCATGCCCGGCGTCTGCAATCCCTGGCGGACCAGGCCGGGATTGCCATTTCCAATGCGCGGCTGTTTGGCGCCGTCCAGCGCCAGCGCGGGATCGACAGCGCCTTGCACGATCTCAGCATGCTTCTGAACAGTTCGCTCTCGCTGGAAGAAACGCTCGATCGGCTTCTGGCGGGGGTGCGCACGGTGGTGGCCTGTGATGCCGCCAATCTGCTGATGATCGAAGGCGATAGAGCGCGTGTCGCGCGCGCGTTGGGATACGAGCAGCGCGGCCCCTTTGATCCGTTCGGCCTGGTCATCGAGATGAAAAACGCGCCTAATCTGAAGCAGGTGTTGGATCAGCGCGGCGTCCTGATCATTCCCGATGTCACCCAGTACCCAGGCTGGCTGCCGATCGAGGGGGTGGAGTGGATCCGATCCTGGGCCGGCGTCCCCATCGTCCTGAGGGATGGCAAGATCGCTGGCATCCTGGCGCTCGACAGCGCGTTGGCCGATGCCTACAATGATGCGCAGCGGCCCGTGCTGATGTCGTTCGCCAATTCGGCGGCGATCGCCATCGAGAACGCGCGCCTTTTCGAGGCGGAAAAACGGGAACGTCATTTTGCCGAGGTGCTGCGCGACATCGCGCTGCTGCTCTCGTCCTCCCTGGATCGGACCAGCATCTTCACGGAAGTGCTGCATCAGGTGCGGCGCGCGCTGCCTTTCACCACGGCTGCGGTCTGGCTGCCCAGCCCGGATGGCCTGCTCAGGGCGGTGGCGACTGTCGGCTATGAGGAACTGGGCCTGTACGAACAGGTTCTTTCGCTCGCCTTTCCACCCGCCATTAATCTGTCAGACTACGGTGACCTGAAAGACTTCCCGATCGTGATCCGCCCTGACGTGCGAGATTACCCAGGATGGCGCCGCGAGCCGGGATTCGAGTGGATCCGTTCCTGGGCGGCCGTGCCATTCGTGATTCGCGGCGAGCTTGCTGGCCGCCTGACCCTGGATGGCGATCAGGTCGGCATGTATCAGACCGAACACGAGCCATTTTTGACTGCCCTGGCCCGGCAGATGTCGCTGGCGCTCCAGAACATGCGGTTGTTTGACAAAACCCAGCAGTATCTGAACCAGATGTTCGCCCTGCGCCACATCAGCCTGGAATTGGCGGCCAGCCAGCAGGCTCGCCTGGCGATTCTGGACGTGGTCGCCGACCGGTTCGTGGAGCTGCTCGACGCGGACGAACACGTGGTCTGGCTGTGGGATGGGATGGAGGACGCGCTCTACCCGATGGCATTCCGGCGCAGCTTCGAGCACGGCGGCGAGGATCTGCCCCGGCTGGAATGGGGGGAAGGGATGCCTGGCCGGGCGCTGGCCCAGCGCCAGACCTTGCGGACCAATGCCTATGCCGGATCGGTCGGCCAGCCCGATCCGCTGCGCGGGATGCCCTATCACGCCATGCTGGCCGTGCCGATGTGGTGGCAGAATGCGCCGGTTGGGGTTCTGACGGCGGTGATGGCGCGCCCTGACCGGCGCTTCAGCGAGGACGACGAGCGCCTGATCCAGCTCTTCGCCGGGAACGTGGCTTCGGCGCTGGTCAATGCCCAGTTTTACGAGGAAATCCAGGGCTATGCCTCGACGCTGCAAGAACTGGTCGATGAAAAGACCGTGCAGCTTCAGGCCGAGCGTCGCCAACTCGATGCCATCCTGAACGGCATGGCTGAAGGCGTGACTTACGTCGAGAACGGCGTCACGCGTTACGTCAACCGGGCGTTGAGCGAGATGACCGGGTATTCAATCGAAGAACTGCTTCAGATGAGCGGGCATCCCCAACTGCTGACCCTCGGCCATGACTCCGGCCAGAGCCGGGAATACTCAGAACGACTGGCGCGCGTCCTGGCGCTGGGTGGGGTGTGGCGCGAGGAAGCGCTCCTGCGACGGAAGGATGGCAGCGAATTCGACGTCGGAGTAACCACAACGCTGGTCAGCCCGGACCAGACAGGCAGTGGAACCGTGACGATTCTGCGGGATATCAGCCAGGAGAAAGCCCTCCAGGAACAGAAGGACCAGTTTATCGCGCATGCGTCGCACGAGCTGCGCACTCCGATCGCCAATATCAAAACCCGGCTGTATCTCTCCCGGCGGCAGCCCGAACGGCTGGAAGAGCACCTGGCGGTGCTGGACTACGTTTCGGAGCGGATGCGCCTGCTGGTGGAAGACTTGCTGGATTTCTCGCGGTTTGGCCGGGGCAAGATCACGCTGCATCTGGAGGAGATGATCTTGCAGACGGTGATCGAGCATGCCGTGTGGGTGCTCCACTCCGACGCGGAGCAGAAGCAGATTCAACTGGCGGTCGATCTGCCGGTCGAGCCGGTCGTCGTCCTGATCGATCCGGGGCGCATGGAGCAGGTGCTGACCAATCTGGTGGCGAACGCGATCAACTATACGCCGGCCGGGGGACGAATCGCCATCCAAATCGAGCTGGAGACTCAGCCGGAGTCGCTCGTGCACGTTCGGGTGAGCGATACCGGGATCGGGATTCCGGCCGATCTGCTGGAGCATATCTTCGAGCCGTTTTTCCGCGTCAACGAGAAAGCGGTCGGCGGCACCGGGCTGGGCCTGCCCATCGCCCGGAACATCGTCCGGGCGCACGGCGGCGAACTCAGCGTGGAAAGCACGCCGGGCATGGGCAGCACCTTCCACTTCACCCTCAAGCGCATTGTGAACCCGGAGTGATCCAGGTCGCCCGCCGGCTCAACTGGATAGTCTCCCCGACAATTCGAAGACGATATTTCTTGTAGAACTCTTATTTTGTTTCCTCCTAAAACTGTCTAGAATGTTGAGCGATGGCCCGGCCAGAACAGCGTGCCCGGCCGGGGGCCTGGGATTGTGCGTGGCGCGGCATTCTGGAGGATGGCGTGTATACCTTGCTTCTGACTCTGCATTCGTTGGTCCGCTGGCTGGTGGTGATCGCAGCCGTCGTCGCGGTGATCCATGCCTGGACGGGCTGGTTGGGCAAGCGGCCGTGGACTTCGCTGGCCGACCGGCTGGGCCTGATCTTCACCGTGGCTATGGACGTGCAGCTCTTGCTGGGGGTGATTCTGTACTTCATCAGCCCGCTGATTCAGGGTGCGTTCGCCGACTTCGGTCAGGCGATGGCGACGTCCGGGGTGCGCTTCTTCGCGGTGGAGCACGTCGCGTTGATGATCGTGGCGGTGATTGTCGCTCACGTGGGGCGGACGCTGGCAAAGCGCGCCCAGACCGGAGAGGCCAAATACAAGCGGGCCGCGCTGCTGTTTACGCTGGCGGTGGTGCTGGTGCTGGTCGCGATCCCCTGGCAGGCGCGTCCCCTGTTCCGGCTGGGATAACCGAGCGGTGAAGCCGCTTCAATGACTGCCCTGGCCGGGCTGGTGGCGCGGATGATGCGTGGCGCCAGCCCGGCCGGATTGCGTGGACTTGCATCAAAGATTTTCGAGCAACTGCGCCAGAGTCCCCATGCCTTCCTGCAATGTTTCGCCCAGATAAACCCCGGACACGCGCTCGCGCCAGGCCGGCTCCTGGGTGAAGATGCGCCCTCCGAAACACACCACGGGATGTCCGCTCTCGGCGGCTTCAGGCAGCCAGCGTGGCCAGTCCAGCAGATTGCGAGCCGTTTCCTCGCGCATGGCGATCAGCACCACGACTGAGGGCTGGGTCTCATCGACGAAGGCGGCCAGATCGGGCAGGGGCAGCGACTGGCCCAGGTAGGTCACGGGCCAGCCCTGGCGGCGCAGGAGCACGCCCAGCATCAACAGACTGCCCTCGTGGAATTCGTCCGGCGCGCAGGCCAGGATAACGGGCGCGGCCGAGCGCGGCTGCGGGCCGGTGGCCATCCACATCAGCAGCCGGTGGCGCAGGAAATTGCTGGCCAGGTGCTCGACCGCCACATTGATCGTACCGTCCCGCCAGGCTTCGCCGAGGTCGGCCAGGGTGGGCTGGATCAAGTCCAGGATCAGACTTTCCAGGGGATAGAGGGCCAGGGCTTCGCCCAGCAGACGATCGGCTTGCTGGGTGTCGGGGACGAGCAGCGCCTCGGTCAACTGGCGGCGGTAGGAAGCCAGCGAGGTGTCGACGGGGTAGGGCGCGGGGGTGGGCCGCTGGACCAGGCGGCTTGCCGGAGCCGCCGGAAGGGCGGCGCTCAGGCGATTCTCCTGCTCCAGGTGCTGGAGGGCGCGGATGGCCCGTCCGGTCTGCATCCCTTCGTCGATCCGGGCCTTGATCCAGCGCAGGCGAAGGATCTCCTGTTCGGAATACAGGCGGTGGCCGCCGCCCGTGCGGGCCGAGCTGGGGAAGCCGTAGCGGCGTTCCCAGACGCGCAGCGTGGCGACCGGGATATCGGTCATGCGGGCGACGACGCCGATGTTGTAGAGCGGCTCGTCACTGGGGTCTTGCGATTTGGGTGGGATCATGGTTGGATACATCATTTCAATCGATGTTCAAGAGTCTGTGGTTGAGCTTAACTACCGGACGATGTTTTGTCAAGATAATCTATACAAAAAATCTCCAATATCTTGACGTTACTTGATCAGAATGTTATCATGAAAATCGTATTTTGACAATAATGATAGAAAAACGCCGGTCAGGGATATGCGGCGGGAATGGATGCCCCTGGCCTCGCGCGGCCGGCCGCGCCGGCCACGGTTCATTGTTTGCGCGGTATGGCGTAGAATGAGACTAACGCCAGACGCGCCCAAGACTCCCTTTGGCTGGAAACAGGCCGGACTCTGATTGCCCGGACGGAGCAAGGGCGTCTTTTTGCCGGAACGAATGAACAAGTCCTGATCGCTCTTTTCACAGGAGGCAGTCGCATGCGTGTCGTGATCACTGGAGGGACGGGCCTGATTGGCCGCGCGCTGGTGAACAGCCTCGCCGCGGATGGGCACGAGGTTGTCATTCTCAGCCGCAGCCCCGGCAATGCGGTCCGGTTGCCGCATGGGGTCGAAGCCGTGTTCTGGGATGGGCACTCCGGGGCGGGCTGGGCCGACCGGGTGGATGGCGCGGGGGCGGTGGTGAACCTGGCGGGCGAGTCAATCGGCGGGAGCGGGTTCTTCGACGTGCGCTGGACGCCCGGCCGCAAGAAGCGTATCTACGAGAGCCGGATTCAGGCCGGGCAGGCCGTGGTGGAGGCGATCAAGGCCGCGAAGAACAGACCCGGCGTGCTCGTCCAGGCCTCGGCGGTGGGCTACTACGGCACGGAGACGGGCGACACGGACGTGACCGAAAGCGCCGACCCGGCCAGCGACTATCTGGCCGAGATTTGCGTGGCCTGGGAACGCTCCACCGCGCCGGTGGAGAAGCTCGGCGTGCGGCGGGTGATCCTGCGCACGGGGGTCGTGCTCAGCACCCGCGGCGGCGCGCTGCCGCGCCAGATGTTGCCCTTCAAATTCTTCGCGGGCGGCCCGGTGGGCAGCGGCCGGCAGTGGTACCCCTGGATTCACATCGCCGACCAGGTGGCGGCGATCCGCTTCCTGATGGCTAATGAAGAAGCCAAAGGCGCGTTCAACCTGTCCGCGCCAAATCCCCTGACCAACGCCGAATTCGGCAAAGCCATCGGCCGGGCGATCGGCCGGCCGTCGTTCCTGCCGGTGCCAGCGGCGGCGTTCAGACTGCTGTTTGGAGAGGCATCGGTCATCCTGCTCGAAGGTCAGAAGGCCGTGCCCCGGCGGCTGCTGGACCTGGGATTCCAGTTTCAGTTCCCTGAGGCCGAGGCCGCGATCCGCGACCTGGTGGAGACGAAGCGATGAAGTACGTCCACCGCTTTCGCGTCCGGGCCGGGCGGGAGGCCGTGGCGACCTTCCATAGCAGCGCGGCCAGCCTCAAAGCCATCACCCCGCCGCCGATTGTGATGCGGGTTCACGCGGCCCCGGCCCATCTGGGCGAAGGCGACACGATGGATTTCACGATGTGGCTGGGGCCGATTCCGGCGCGCTGGGTGGCCCGGATTGAGGATGTGAGCGAGGCGGGCTTTGTCGACCGGCAGATCAGCGGGCCGTTTGGCGCGTGGGTCCACCGCCACACCTTCCAGCCGGTGGACGAGCTGACCACCGACGTGCTGGACGAGGTCACGGCCGAACTGCACCCGGCCCTGGGCTGGAAGCTGATCGGGCTGGGGATGTGGTTGGGGCTGCCAATCCTGTTTGCGTTCCGGGGATGGAAGACGCGCCGGATTTTGGAAAAATGACCGGCGGGTGTGCCGCCGGATGGACTTCCGAGGCTTACTGGGATGCATAAAATCGTCGTGATTGGCGCGGGCGTGGGTGGGCTGACGACCGCTGCCGTGCTGGCCCGCGCCGGGTTGGACGTGACCGTCCTCGAATCGCATATCTATCCGGGCGGGTGCGCCGGGACGTTCTTTCACAAAGGCTACCGTTTCGAGGTCGGGGCGACGCTGGCCGGCGGGTTCTACCCCGGCGGCCCGATGGATCGCGTGGCCCGCGCGGCCGGGATTGAAGCCTGGCCAGCCCACGAATCGAACCCGGCGATGATCGTCCACCTGCCGGATGGGGCGCGGGTGCCGCGCTGGACGGACGATGCCCGGCGTGAAGCGGCTCACCGGGAAGCGTTTGGGACGGCCGGGGACTCCTTCTGGCGCTGGCAGGAGCGCACCGCCGACGCGCTGTGGGCCCTGGCCTTGCGCCTGCCGCCCTGGCCGCCGCAGACGATCGGGGAGGCGCTGCGCCTGGCCGGGCACGGGTTGGGCTGGCTGGGCGAGGATGGACGCCGGATCGATCCGGGGCTGGCGGCGGATGCCTTCCGCCCGGTAGCGGCCCACCTCAGGAACGCCCCGGAGCGACTGCGCCTGTTCGTGGATGGGCAGCTTTTGATCTCTGCCCAGACGACGAGCGGTTTCGCCAATGCGCTCTACGGCGCGTCGGCGCTCGACCTGCCCCGGCGGGGCGTCGTCCATCTGGAGGGCGGGATCGGCCGCATCGCGGAGGAGCTGGCGGCGGCGGTGACCCGGGCCGGCGGGCGGGTGATCCATCGCCAGCATGTCACGCGGATCGTGCGCGAGGGTGGGCGGCCGGTGGCGGTGGAAACGAAGCGCGGCGATTCTTTCCCGGCGGATGTGGTGATTGCCAACCTGCCGCCCTGGAACATCGCGCCGCTGCTGGCCGGGGAGGATGGCCGGGGCGATCTGCCCCCGGCGCTGCGCCGCCTGTCCCCCCAGCCGGAGGATGGCTGGGGCGCGTTCGTGGTCTATCTGGGCCTGGATGGCGGTCTGATCCCGGCCGACTTCCCGCTGCACCACCAGGTGATCGCGCGCGAGCCGTTGGGCGAGGGTAACACGGTTTTCCTGTCGCTCAGTCCGAACTGGGATGCAAGCCGCGCGCCGGCCGGGCGGCGCGCCATGACGATCAGCACCCATACCCGCCTGCGGGACTGGTGGGTGCTGGCCGGGCAGGATGAAGCCGCTTACGAGGCGCGCAAGGAGGACTATCTGAACCGCGTCCTGGAGACGGCCGCCGCTGCGCTGCCCGGCATCCGGAGCGGGGAAAATCTGCGGGCGGCGGCGGACCTGATCATGCCCGGCACGCCGGTCACGTTTGAGCGCTTCACGCACCGCCGCTGGGGCTGGGTGGGCGGCTTCCCGCAGACCAGCCTGTTGCGGGCCTGGGGGCCGCGCCTGAGTCCCGGCTTGTGGATGGTTGGCGACAGCATCTTCCCAGGCCAGTCGACGGCGGCGGTGGCGCTCGGCGGGCTGCGTGTGGCGGAAGCCGTGCTGGCTCAGACAGGCGTCCGGACCGGAGCGACGCGCGAAAGTCAGGCGATCCAGGCCGGGCTGGGTTAAAGGTGTGTGTGGTGATCAACCCTGAGGAGGCGAATCCGATGAAGGTCGGAATCATTGGCAGTGGGATGGTCGGCTCAACCGCGGCATATGCCATGGTCATTCAAGGGGTGGGACGCGAGATCGTCCTGATCGATCGCGATCCGGCGCGGGCCAAGGCCGAGGCGGATGACATCGCCCACGCCACGCCGTTCACCAACCCCACCCATGTCTACGCCGGGGACTATCCCGATCTGGCGGGCTGCCACGTGGTCGTGGTCACGGCCGGGGTAGGGCAGAAGCCGGGCGAGAGCCGGCTGCAACTTCTGGAGCGCAACGCGGCGATCTTCCGCGAGATCGTCCCCAGGATCGTGACTCACGCGCCCAACGCCGTGCTGCTGGTCGCCACCAACCCGGTCGACGTGATGACCCACCTGGCCGCGCGTTACGCGGCCGCCAGCGGCGTGCCCACCCAGCACGTGCTCGGCTCCGGAACAGTGCTCGATACCGGGCGCTTCCAGGCGCTGCTGGGCCGTTACCTGGGCGTCGACCCGCACCACATCCACGGCTATGTGCTGGGCGAGCACGGCGACTCGGAATTGATCGCCTGGTCGACCGTCCGCGTGGGCGGCCTGTCGCTGGAGGAATACGGGCGCAAGCGCCAGGTGATGCTCGACCGGGCAGTGCGGGACGAGATTACCCACCGCGTGCGTGACGCGGCCTACAGCATCATCCAGGGCAAAGGCGCGACCTACTACGGGATCGGGGCGGGTCTCGCGGAGATCGTCAATGTGGTGCTGGACAACCGGCGCTCGATCATCACCGTTTGCTCGCCGATGGCCGAGATCGCGGGCGTGCCGGACGTGACCGTGTCGCTGCCGCATCTGGTGGGCGGGACGGGCATCCTGGCGACCTTCCCGCCGGTTCTGAGCGAGGAGGAGCAGGCCCAGCTTCACAACAGCGCCTCGATCATCCGGCGCGCGATTGATGAGCTGGACGCCAAGCTGGAGGGGCAGGCGCAGGTATGACTGCCCATGCGATCGGGGGAGAGTGGCTGTTTGGGCACACGATCGGGATCGGCAACTGGGCCTGGGGTGACCGCTACTTCTGGGGCGATCGGGCGCGCTATTCCGTGGCCGATTCGCGCGCGGCCTTCGAGACAACCCTTGCGGCCGGGATCACGCTGATCGACACGGCCGAGATTTACGGGCCGTGGCGCTCCGAGCGCCTGCTGGGCCAGTTCATACGCGATAGCGAGCGCGATAGCGGCTCCAACAAGGCCATCATCGCGACCAAGTTCATGCCGCTGCCCTACCGGCTGGGTAAGGACAGCCTACGCCGGGCGCTCAAGGGCAGCCTGCACCGGCTGGGCGTCGAGCGGGTGGCCCTCTACCAGATGCACTTGCCGGCCGGACCGGTCGCCATCGAGACGTGGATGGAGGCCATGGTCGAGGCCGTGCAGGAAGGGCTGACCGCAGCGGTAGGCGTCTCCAACTACAACGTCGACCAGATGCGCCGCGCGGCGGAGGTACTCGACCGGCATGCGCTGCGTCTGGCGTCCAATCAGGTCGAATACAGCCTGGTCCAGCGCAACCCTGAATTTGACGGGGTGCAGGCGGCCTGCGCCGAGATGGGCGTCCGGCTGATCGCTTACAGCCCGCTGGGTAAGGGTCTGCTGACCGGCAAATATACGCCGGAGAATCCGCCTCATGGCCTGCGTGGGCGGACGCTGGCGGGGAAGCTGGCGGCCGTCCAGCCGCTGGTCGGGCTGCTGAAAGAGATCGGGCAGGCGCACGGCGGCAAGACGCCCGGCCAGGTGGCGCTCAACTGGACGATCCGCAAGGGCGCGCTGCCGATTCCCGGCGCGCGCAACGCCCGCCAGGCGGCGGAGAATGCCGGGGCGATCGGCTGGCAACTGGCCGAGGACGAGATTGCCGCGCTCGACGAGGCCAGCGCCCGGCTTCGATAGACTTTTTGGGGCAGGAGATGGGAAACAGCCTGTGGTGGATCCGGCGCGATTTGCGCCTGACGGACAATGGCGCGCTGGCGGCAGCTCTGGCGCATGCCGCGTCGCAGGGTGGGACGGTGATCCCGGTTTTTGTGATCGATCCGGGGCTGGCCGCATCCCCTTACTGGAGCGAGCGGCGCTGGACCTTCCTGCTGGGTGGGTTGCAGACGCTGGATGCCGATCTGCGCCGGCGTGGTAGTCGCCTGATCGTGCGGCGCGGGCGGCCGGGGGTTGTGCTGGCCAGGCTGCTGGCGGAGGCCAAAGCGGACATTCTTTATGCTGAAGCGGACTATTCACCCTATGCCCGCGCCCGCGATGCACGGATCGCCCGCAGCCTGCCGCTGCACCTGGTCGATGGGCTGACCGTCCAGCCGCCGGGCGCGGTGCTCAAGGTGGACGGTTCGCCTTACACGGTCTTCACCCCGTTCAGCAAGGCCTGGAAAGCGCGACCCCAACCTGCCGAAGCCGACCTCTGGCCAGCGCCGGATCGGATTCCGACGCCGGATGGCCTGGCCGGTGAGACGTTGCCCGCGCTCCCGCTGGATGCCGGTTTTCCGCCCGGCGAGGGGGAGGCCCAGCGCCGGTTGCGCGCTTTTGCAGGCGGGCCGGACGCGGCGGTGTATGCCTATGGCGACGCGCGCAACCGGATGGACCTGGACGGCACCTCCAGCCTGTCGCCTTACCTGCGGATGGGGATGATCCCTGCCCGGCAGGTGGTCGCGGCGGCCTGGGCGGCAATCGAGGCCGCGCCCGATCAGGGGGCTGCGCGGAGCGCCGAAACCTGGCTCAACGAGCTGATCTGGCGCGAGTTTTACGTACACATCCTGGCGCACTTTCCTCATGTGCGGCGGACTGCCTTTCGGGAAGGGCTGCGCGACATCCCCTGGCGCAACGACCGGGATGAGTTCGAGGCGTGGTGCGCCGGGCGGACCGGTTACCCCGTGGTCGACGCCGCCATGCGCCAGCTTGTGGCGACGGGCTGGATTCACAACCGGGCGCGGATGATCGCCGCCTCGTTCCTGACCAAGGATCTGCTGATCGACTGGCGCTGGGGCGAGTGCTTTTTCATGCAGCACCTGCTGGATGGCGATCCGGCCGCCAACAACGGCGGCTGGCAGTGGACGGCCGGAACGGGCACCGACGCAGCCCCGTACTTCCGGGTCTTCAACCCGGTCTTGCAGGGTGCGAAGTTTGACCCGGAGGGGGCCTACGTGCGGCACTGGGTGCCGGAATTGGCCGGAGTCCCGGCGGCGCGCATCCACGCGCCCTGGATGCTGACGGCCGCCGAGCAACAGCGTTATGGGTGCGTGATTGGGCGCGATTACCCGGCCCCGATCGTTGATCATGGTCTGGCGCGGCAGCGTGCGCTGGCGGCCTACGGGGCCGTGAGTTGATCGCATGCACAACCGGAATCGTCCAGAATGGCTTTGCTCTGGACCGCCCGGTTGAGGTAGCCTCACACCCACAAAATTGAGGGGGGGAGGGCAGGATGACGCAACTGCATGAATCCCATCCGCCGGAGGACACGAGGTCCGTCGTGGACCAGGAAAGTCCCATGCCGGATCACGGCCAGCCCGTCCTGGATCACGAGACGCTGACCGACGTGATCGATCTGACCGTCTGGGCTGGCCAGTTGATGCTCCAGCACGGCGCAGACGCAGAGCGGGTGGAAACCACGATTCATTACCTGGGCACGGCGCTGGGCTGCGCATGGCTGGATGTGCTCGTCTCGCCCAATGGGATCATGATCACAACCAGCAGCGGCCGTGAATTCCGCACCAAGCTGCGCCGGGTGCCGTACCTGGGGGTTGATCTGACGATCGTCTCCGGCGTATCCCGCCTGAGCCGCCGGGTGGTGGCCGAGGGCCTGGACCGCTTTCATGTCCGGGCGGAACTGGAGCGGATCAGCTCGATCGGCGCGCATTACAACCGCTGGCTGGTGGTGCTGATGGTGGGGCTGGCCTGCGGCGCGTTCAGCCAGCTTTTCGGAGGCGATCTGCCGGTTCTGGTGGTCACGTTCGTCTCGTCCTCGGTGGCGATGTTCGTCCGGCAGGAGATGAACCGGCGCTACTTCAATCCGTTTCTGGTTACGCTGGCGACGGCTTTTGTCGCCGGATTGCTGGCCAGCACCGCGGTCCAGTTTGGATGGGGGAATAACCCGCCGCTGGCCCTGGCCTCGTCCGTGCTGCTGCTGGTCCCAGGAGTGCCCCTGATCAATGCTGCACAGGACCTGCTCAAAGGCTACGTCGTGGTCGGGATCACGCGGGGGGTGGCGGGGTTGATCCTCTCGCTGTGCATCGCGCTGGGGCTGCTGCTGGCGATGCAACTGATGGGGGTCAGTGGACTATGAACGGGCTGAACGCGCTGGGATTGGTCGTGCAGGACGCGATCTGGTCCGGGATAGCGGCGCTGGGCTTTTCGCTGCTATTCAACGTTCCGGTCCGGACTCTGCCGGGCTGTGTGGCCGCTGGCGCGCTGGGGCACGCGCTGCGCACGCTGTTGATGCAGTTCGGCGTAGGCATGGAGGCGGGCACGCTGATTGCCGCGACCGCAGTCGGCTTTTTGAGTCTGCGCTTCGCCCAGCACTGGCATACGCCGCCGACGATCTATGCCGTGGCCGGGGCGATCCCGATGGTGCCGGGGGTATTCGCTTTCGAGGCGATGATGGGCCTCTTACGGATCGCCACGCAGCCCTCGCCCGACCTGGGCGTGCTCACCGAGGCGATTGTCAGCGCGGTCAAGACCGGGCTGATCCTGGCCGCGATTGCCGGGGGGATCACGATGCCCGGCCTGCTGTTCAGGCGGCACAAACCGGTGATTCAGTGAGTTGGCTGGAGTTCAGGAACGGATAGCACGGAGGAATTCAAAACAGATTATGGGACAGTTGGATGGCAAGATCGCGGTCATTACGGGCAGCACGCGCGGGTTGGGCCTGGCGATTGCCCGTCTATACGCCGCCGAGGGCGCGGCAGTGGTGGTCTCCTCACGGACGGCTTCCGCGGTCGAAAAGACCGTGGCTGAGTTCACGGACGCTGGATTCCGGGCCAGCGGCCTGGCCTGTGATATTGGAGATCGCGCCCAGGTCGAGGCGCTGGCCCGCCATGCGATCGAGACGTTTGGGTGTTTCGATGTGTGGGTGAACAACGCGGGCCTGTCCAGTCCGTATGGCCCCAGCTTCGAGATCAGCCCGGATGACTTCGAGTCGACTATAGACACCAACATCCGGGGTACGTATTACGGATCGCGGGTTGCGATGCTGCATTTTCTGGAGCGCGGCCAGGGCAAGCTGATCAATCTGCTGGGCCGTGGGGACAGCGGGCCGGTGCCTTACCAGAACGGATACGCCTCCAGCAAGGCGTGGATCAAGAACTTCACCCGTGCGCTGGCGAAGGAATACCGGACCTATCCAAGGATCGGTGTTTTCGCGTTCAACCCCGGACTGGTCGATACCGATCTGCTGCGCCGCCCGCAGGCGATCGGCGGCTATGAAAAGAAGATGGCCCCGCTGAAGACCGTGATCCGGTTGTGGGCCGATTCCCCGGAAGTGCCGGCCGCGCGGGCGCTGTGGCTGGCTTCCCCGGCGACCGATGGCAAGACGGGACTGGTCATCAACGTGCTGGGGTTGCGGCGGATTACCATGGGGCTGATCCGTGAGGTGGGGCGGCGGCTCACCGGCCGGGGACAGCCGGTCAGTCTGGACATTCGTTCGGTGCCCTCCAGCCGGGCGATGTAGAACAGCCCGATTGGCCTGGGAAGAAACAACAATCCCCAGCTCAGATGAGTGGGGATGTTGTGTTCTAGACGGATTTGAATGCGCCGTGCGAACTAACGGCCGTAACCGGCTTCCGAGGTCTTCTGGGCCAACTCGGCCAGGGAGAGGCTCGCCCAGGGAGCGAAGCGGGCGATATCCAGGCCCAGTTTTTGCGCCACGCCGTGCCCGTAGTCCGGGTCGGCCTTGTAGAAGTGGACGAGCTGGCGAGCGATGATCCGCTCCGGGACGCTTTGCATCGCTTCGGCCAGGTTACAGAAAAGCTGCTCCTTCTGGTCGGGGTTCATCAAACGAAACAGGTTGCCCGGCTGCGTGTAGTCATCGTTACCCGCGCGGTGATCGTAGCGGTCGGCGTCGCCGGAAATCCTGAGCGGCGGTTCCTGATATTGCGGGTCTTCGACCGGGCCGCCCATGCTGTTCGGCTCATAGTTGACCGACCCGCCGCCGTTGCCGTCGAAACGCATCTGGCCGTCGCGGTGGTAGGTGTTGACCTCGGCGTGCGGATTGTTGACGGGCAGCGCGGCATAGTTCACGCCAATCCGGTAGCGGTGCGCGTCGGCGTAGGACATCAGCCGGGCCTGGAGCATCTTGTCCGGCGAGAAGCCGATGCCGGGCACGATGATTGGAGGGCTCGAAGGCGGCCTGTTCGATCTCGGCAAAGTAGTTCTCAGCGTTGCGATTGAGTTCCATCATGCCGATTTCGATCAGCGGATAGTCAGCGTGGGGCCAAACCTTGGTCAGGTCGAAGGGATTAAGGTGATAGGTTTCGGCCTCGGCTTCGGGCATGATCTGGGCATAGACGCGCCATTTCGGATAGTCGCCGCGCTCAATCGCATCGAACAGGTCGCGCTGCGAGCTTTCGCGATCCTGGCCGACGATTTGGGCGGCCTCGGCGTTGGTCCAGTTCTTGATGCCCTGCTGGGTCTTGAAGTGGAGCTTGATCCAGAAGCGCTCGTTGGCGGCGTTGATGAAGCTGTAGGTGTGGCTGCTGAAACCGTGCACGAAACGGTAGCCCTGGGGCAGGCCGCGGTCGCTGAACAGGATCGTCACCTGGTGCAGGCTTTCCGGGGAGAGCGACCAGAAGTCCCACATGGCCGTGTTGGAGCGCATGTTGGTCTTGGGATCGCGCTTCTGGGTGTGGATGAAATCGCCGAACTTGTAGGGATCGCGGACGAAGAAGACCGGGGTGTTGTTGCCCACCATATCCCAGTTGCCTTCTTCGGTGTAAAACTTGACCGCGAAGCCGCGCACATCGCGTTCGGCGTCGGCCGCGCCGCGCTCGCCGGCCACCGTGGAAAACCGGACCAGGACCGGTGTCTGTTTGCCGATCTGGGAGAAGACTTTGGCCCTGGAGTAGCGGGTGATGTCGTTGGTTACGGTGAATGTGCCGAACGCGCCGGAGCCTTTGGCGTGTACCACACGCTCAGGCACGCGTTCGCGATTGAAGGTCGCCATCTTCTCCAAAAGCTGGTAATCCTGCATCAGCAGCGGGCCGCGCGGACCGGCGGTCAGCGAATTCTGGTTGTCTGCAATGGGGCTGCCATGAGCGGTCGTAAGTTTTTTGGGTTCGGACATGCTATTTTCCTTTCGCATGGAAGCGCCGGCCAGGAAATTAGCCAGCCAATTTCATTCTATAATGGGGTCATATAGGTGTAAAATATCGTTCAGCTATCTTTTTCATAGGCATGGCCTATAGATCGCGGATCGGATATGGAAATCCACCAGTTGCTCTACTTCGTGGCGGTGGCGGAGACGGGGAATTTCAGCCGGGCGGCCGAGCGCTGCAACGTGGCCCAGCCCTCGATCAGCCAGCAGATCATCAAGCTGGAACAGGAATTGGGTGCGCCGCTGTTCGACCGTCTGCGCCACAAGGTGATTCTGACCGATGCCGGCCGGCTGCTGCTGCCCCGCGCCCACGCAATCCTGGCCGAGCTTCAGGACATCAAACATGACCTGAGCCAGGAGGCTGGCGGCGGGCATGGGACGCTGGCGGCCGGGTTCATCCCGACGGTCGCGCCGTTCGTCCTACCGCAGGTCATCCAGCATTTTCGGGAGCTGTATCCCCAGGCCACGCTGCTGATTCACGAGGACCTGACCGAGGCGCTGACCACCGGCTTGATCGATGGCCGGCTGGACGTGGCGATCACCAGCCTGCCGGTGCACAACCGGCTAATCCGGACGGAGGAACTGCTGACCGAACCGCTCGTGCTGGCATCGTCACGCGAGAATGCCATCGCTACCCGGACTTCGATTTGCGTGAAGGAGCTGGACGAACTCCCCTTTATTGCGCTCAGCGAAGTCCACTGCCTGGGCGAACAGGTTCAGGCTTTTTGCAGCCAGCAAAATCTGGACCTGCAAATCGTCTGCCATACGGCCCAACTCTCGACCGTGCAGAACTGCATCGCGCTTGGATTGGGCGTTTCGCTCGTTCCACAGGCTCTGGCCGAGCTGGATACCTCCGGCCAGATCGTCTACCGGGCCTTGAGTGACGCGACGCCGCAGCGCAAGATTGCCGCCGCGACATATGCCGGCCGGACGCCGTCTTTCCTGGCGGAGCGGTTCGTGGCGCTCGTCCGCGAGGGATATCCCGCCGGGTGACGCCTGGGCCGGTTCCGGCCTGTGGGCACGGGCCGTCAGGGTGAGTTTTTTTCACGAGTCTGGCCCTCAGAGGCTCTCAAGCAATTGCTGTGTCTTGAAGATTGAGCGATTTGGCATTAGTATGCCTTTAGAGAGTGATCGTCGGAACACAGATCCAGGGGCTGTGCTCCGGCACGCGAGGTGAAGACCACGCCGCTATTTCCTGCATAGTCGTCGTGCGCGAGAAACTGACTTGGGCGATGCGGATCACCAGGGTCACCCTTGGTTGGTCCAGGGGTGGTTGGGCATGACGACGCCGGATGCACCACCTGATCTTTGTTCCAGCACCCAGAGCTGGATTGGAAAAGTCGATGTTCCGATGAAGAAGAAAACAGGTCAGCGGACCAAATCTGTGACCATGCGCGACGTCGCCAAGCTGGCCGGGGTCTCCCAGCCGACCGTATCGCGCGTGTTGAATGGGGTCGGCAGCGCGCCGATCAGCGAGGAGACTCGCGAGCGCGTGCTGGCCGTGGTCGAAGAACTGAACTATCAACCCAACATCCTGGCGCGCAGCCTGCGCACCCAGCAGACTCAGATGATCGCAGTCTTGCTCGCGGATATCTCCAATAGCTTCTATCCCCTGATCGCGCGGTCTATCCAGGATGTGGCGCGTGAATACAACTATGACGTGCTGATCGCGAACAGCGATCACGTCTACGAGAACGAGCTGCACTTCTGCGAGGCGGTCACCCGCCGGCCGGTCGATGGGGTGGTGATGGTCCCGATCCACCTGACGCCGGATGACCTCAGCAATTTTGTGACCCGGACCAACACCCCCGTGACCGTCCTGGGCCAGCACGTCGATCATCCCAGCATCGACGTGGTGTACGCCGACGACGAATACGCGGAATACGAGACGACGCTGTGGCTGATCCGCGAGCGCGGGCATCGGCGGCTGGGGTTTGTCGGCGTGCCGGCCAACCTGCCGCCGGGGCCACGGCGATTCCGGGGGTTCATGCGGGCGCTCGAAGAATCGAACCTGACGCTCGACCCCGCCCACGTCGTCGAAGGCGACTTCACGCTGGAAGGGGGCAAGCGCGCCGCTCGCGAGCTGATCCGGAGGGGCAACCTGCCCTCGGTGCTGGTGGTTGTGAACGACCTGATGGCCATCGGCCTGATCCTGACCTTGCAGGAGGCCGGGTATCGCGTGCCGGAGGATGTCGCCATCGTGGGATACGACGACATTCCTGAGGCGACGATTGTCCGTCCGGCGCTGACCACCATTGCCCAGGACTCGCGCGACATTGGCGAGAAGCTGGCCAGGGCGCTTTTCGACCGCATCTACCAGCCGGATATTCCCCG
>JARKOQ010000079.1 GCA_029976005.1 Aggregatilineales bacterium
CGATGATCTGGGCCGCGCCACCATACGAGGCCAGCAGGGCCAGGGCTTCATCAACGGTCGAAGGGGTGTGGTAGGCTTTCCAGGCGGGCATGATCATGCTATCCTGCGCGACAAGTCGGATGGGTGGGCCGGCTGGCGAGCAGCGCTTTTCGAGGGACGGGGCTGTCCCCCGCCGGGGCGGGACATCCTATCCCACCCCGACTGCCAGCCAGGAGAGGCTGCGCCCCCCACTTTAACACACGCGGCGGGGGGGTACAAGCGGAAGCGGTGGTTGGTCAGGGCAATCGCATCAAAAACAAAATGAACCGCCAAAACGCCAAGAACACCAAGAAAAACGCAGAGAAAAGCGAAAATCAGGAAAACTTGCACCACTGAAGCCGCGAATCGAAAGCTGGTGAACTGGTTTGCCCTCTGTGTTCTTCGTGTCCTCTGTCTCGACTTTGTCCATTTTGAGGGTCATTGGAGCACCTGAGCTTGCCTCAACGGACTAGATTTTTCACAGAGTACGGATTTAATGGGGCTCTATGAAAAATCGCGACCCAAACAAGCGCCGGGGTAGGACAATTCGCCCGTTTTCCCGGCTCAAATCGAGGCGCAAGCGCTTTGCCTACCGTACCCTACCTCGGCACAGTTGGCGATGCCAGTAAATGGATAAAGTCGAGTCTGTGGTGAGATGTCTTTTGCGATTTGATGCGATTGCCCTGGGGTGAGTTCAGAATTGAGCCTTGTCACGCCGCAATGACTTGATAGACTCGAAGATCGCGTTGTTTTCATCCATGTTTCGATGTACAATAGAACGTTAGTGCTATTCAACGGGAAGCGGGCAGGGGCATGCAGGATAAGATCATCGTGCGCGGGGCGCGCGAGCACAACCTCAAGAATGTGGACGTGGACATCCCGCGAGACAAGCTGGTGGTCATCACCGGCCTGTCCGGCTCCGGAAAGTCCTCCCTGGCGTTCGATACGATCTTTGCCGAGGGGCAGCGGCGCTACGTGGAAAGCCTGAGCGCCTACGCCCGCCAGTTCCTGGGGCAGATGGAGAAGCCGGACGTTGATCAGATCGACGGTCTCAGTCCGGCCGTGTCGATCGACCAGAAGGGCGTCAGTTCCAATCCGCGTTCGACCGTCGGCACCGTGACGGAGATTTACGACTACCTGCGCCTGCTTTTCGCCCGGATCGGGATTCCGCACTGCCCGGTATGCGGCGAGGAGGTCAAAGCTCAGAGCGCCGAGCAGATCGTCAACGCCGTCCTGGCGATGGAGCCTGACCGGCGGATTCAAATCCTGGCCCCGGTGATCAAGGACCGCAAGGGCCGCCACGAAGGGGTCTTCGAGGACGTGCGCAAGGCGGGTTTCGTCCGGGTACGGGTCAACGGCGAGGTGCGCGACGTCAACGACGACATCGACCTCGACCGCTACAAGATGCACACGATCGAGATCGTAGTCGACCGCCTGGTGACGCGCCACTTCGAGGACGAATCGAGCGAGGAAGCGCGGGCAGCGACCAGCCGTCTGACCGACGCGATTGAGACGGCGCTTAAGTACGGCGATGGGGTGGTAATCGTCAACGACGTGACCGACCGCGAGAATCCGGCCGACATCATGTTCAGCGAGCGCCTGGCCTGTGTCCATGGGCACGGCAGCCTGCCGGAGATCGAGCCGCGCACTTTCAGCTTCAACACCCCGCACGGGGCCTGCCCGGAGTGCCAGGGTCTCGGCGTGCGGATGGAGTTCGACCCCGACCTGATCATCCCCAACCCCGATCTGTCCCTGGAAGACGGGGCCGTTGTTGCCCCTGGCTGGAACAACAAGGACAGCTATTCGGTCGGCTGGATGGTCGACGCGGTGGCGCAGTTGGGCGTGCCGACCGACCGGGCCTGGAACGAGCTGACCGAGCAGCAGCGCAACGTCGTGCTGTACGGCGCGCAGCGGGTGGTCAGACGCACATTCACTACAGGCGAGGGCTACCAGCGCGAGTATCAGGGCCGCTGGGAAGGCATCGTGCGCACGCTCCAGCGCCGCTACAGCGAAACCTCCTCGGACGGGATGCGCCAGTTCTACGAGTCACTGATGTCTGGCGTGGAATGTCCGCGCTGCCACGGCAAACGGCTGCGCCCGGAGGCCCTGGCCGTCACCGTCGATGGCCGGACGATCATGGATTTGACGGATACGACCGTCTCCCGGCTGCTGCCCTGGCTGCGCGAACTGCGCGGGTTGGATGGCAAGCCGGGCCGGCTCTCCAGCCGCGAGATGCAGATCGCCCACCAGATCCTCAAGGAGATCGAGGCGCGGGTGGGCTTCCTGGCGAACGTTGGCCTGGACTATCTGACCCTGTCGCGCTCCGCGGGCACGCTCAGCGGCGGCGAGGCCCAGCGTATCCGCCTGGCGACGCAGATCGGTAGCCGGCTGACCGGGGTGCTGTACGTGCTGGACGAGCCGACGATTGGCCTGCACCAGCGCGACAATGCCCGTCTGATCAAGACGCTGGAAGGGATGCGCGACCTGGGGAACACGCTGATCGTGGTCGAGCACGACGACGACACGATCCGCCACGCTGACTGGGTGATCGACCTGGGGCCTGGCGCGGGCGAGCACGGCGGGCACATCGTCTCGCAGGGTACCGTGCCTCAGATTCTGGAAGACCCGAACAGTCTGACCGGGGCGTATCTCTCCGGGCGGAAGCGCGTGCCGGTACCGCGCGAGCGGCGTGAAGGCAGCGGCAAGGAAATCCTCATTCGTGGCGCGCGTGAGAATAACCTCAAGAACATCGACGTGCGCATCCCGCTGGGCAAGCTGGTCTGCGTGACCGGCGTCAGCGGCAGCGGCAAAAGCTCGCTGGTGGTCGAAATCCTGTACAAGCGCCTGGCCCAGCTCTTGCACGGCAGCAAGGATCGTCCCGGCGAGCACGAGGCGATCGGCGGGCTGGAGAACGTCGACAAGATCATCAATATCGATCAAAGCCCGATCGGCCGCACCCCGCGCAGCAATCCGGCGACCTATACCAAGATGTTCGACGCCATCCGGACGCTCTTCGCGGACATGTCGGAGAGCAAAGTGCGCGGCTATGGACCGGGCCGATTCAGCTTCAACGTCAAGGGCGGGCGCTGCGAGAACTGCCAGGGCCAGGGCCAGCTCCTGATCGCCATGCAGTTCCTGCCGGATATCTACGTGCCGTGCGACGTGTGCCACGGCTCGCGCTACAACCGCGAGACCCTGCAAGTCCTCTACAAGGGCAAGAGCATCGCCGAGGTGCTCGACCTGACGGTCAGCGAGGGGATGGAGTTCTTCGCCAGCATCCCTACGATCCAGAACAAGCTCCAGACGCTCGACTCGGTCGGCCTGGGCTACATCCGGATCGGCCAGCCGGCGACGACCCTGAGCGGCGGCGAGGCCCAGCGTGTCAAGCTGAGCCGCGAGTTGAGCAAACGGGCGACCGGCCGGACGCTGTACGTGCTGGACGAGCCGTCGGTCGGCCTGCACGCGGCGGACGTGGCGCGGCTGATCATGGTCCTCCAGGAGCTGGTGGATCAGGGCAACAGTGTGGTCGTGATCGAGCACAACCCGGACATCATCAAGGTCGCCGACCATCTGATCGACCTGGGGCCGGAAGGCGGGGACGCCGGCGGGATGATCGTCGCCGAGGGCACGCCGGAGGATGTCTGCCGCGTGGAGGCGAGCCATACGGGCCAGTTCCTGAAGGACTACCTGAACGGGCACCGGTGAGGGTGAATGCGGGCGGGGGCGGTGAGATCATCGCCCCCGTTTGTTTGGCGGGTCATTCCACGTCCACGTATTGCAGTTCGTGGGCCGGTTCCGGTTCCGGGACGCGGGTTCCGAAGGGCAGGCCGCTGCGGGACTGGTGGTGGGTTGCCGCGGGTCTATCCCAGCGGGAGCTATCCGTTACGCGGTCATAGCGGCCGGATTCCTGGGCCGGGTAGCTGCGGACGGACGAGGCGCGCGAGGAGGGGCCGGGCAAACCGGCGCTGTAGGCCGGGCGCGCGGCCAGCGCGTCTTGTTCGATGGTCGAAGGCTTGGGGGCGGCCCGCGCGGCCTGGATCGGGTTGGGCCGGGCGTTCCTGGCACGCAGTTTGTCGCCGCTGGTCGCCAGGCTGCCGATCAGCATGATGCGCGTCAGCCAGACCAGGATTGCCACGAACAGCGGCACCGCCTGGAGAATCTGGTCGCGGGCGACCAGGGCATTGCCCAGGGCGGGATTTTCCGAGAGGGCCGTGGTGACCGCCCACCAGGTCATGGCGGCGTTCATGGATGCTCCCAGCAGCCACGCGCCGGTCAACAGCCAGACTTCCTTTGGCTCGCGGCGGAAGTCGCTCTCCGGGGTGAAGAGGCGCGACAACCCGGCGAAATCGATCCCGCAGAAGGCCACCGCCAGCACCGTGGCCCAGCTTGCCAGGCCGAGCGCGTCGTGGCCGCCGAAGAACGTGCCGAGTGCGTATTCGGTCGTCGAGAAGTTGAACAGCTCGAAGGCGATCAGGGCCGCCACCAGGATCAGGAACCAGGCCAGGCCCCGCCTCAAGATCAAACGCCGGTGACCGAGTTGGATGGTCATGCTGCACCTCGTAGAACGTATGTTCTATTCACCATCAGCATACCCCCAGGCATCCGCCCTGTCAACCGGTCTGCCGGCCTGGTTCGGAAATCCTAACCAATGCGGGATCGGCAAGAAGATGTGATTGGTCCGAGCGGTTAGGCTATAATCCTCCCTTACACAGCGTCCGGGCTACCGTCCACGAAGAGGGTGTGCATGGGTCTGCGTCGTTTCTTCGAGATTTTGTTTGGGCTGAACGCCAGTACTCCTGAGCCGGCATCCGAGATGCAGCGCTGGCAGATCGCCTTGAGCCAGGGGATGCAGGCGCGTCGCCAGGGCGACTACGCCAGCGCGCAGGCGGTTTTCGATGACGTGCTGGCGCAGGCGCGCCAGGCGCATAACCGGGTGGCCGAGGCGACGGCACTGGGGCACATTGGCGCGCTGAATACCGAGCGTCAGCGCTGGGATGAGGCCGATCGGGTGCTCCAGGAGGCGGTGAGCCTGGCCCGCGCGCAGGCCGATCCGGTTCTGCTGGCCGCCGTGCTGAACGACTGGGGCGACTGCCTGGCCGCGCGGGGAGAAAAGATGCGGGCGCAGGAGGTTTTTGGCGAGGCGCTGGCCGAAGCGCGCAAGGGGACCGATTCCCGCCTGTTGGCGCACGTCCTAGGCCGGTTGGCCGACCTTTATCTGGAAGACAACAACGCCAGCTATGCACGCCGTCTGGCCGAGGAGGCGTGCCAGCTGACCCACTACCAGACGCCGGGCCACGTGGGGCGGCTGGGCGAAGCCGCGATCGCAACCGGGCATGAAGCCGATGGTCACCGCTGGATCGTCCAGGCCTTGCGCCTGTCGCATGCTCTGGGCGACAACGCCGAGGAAATCCGTTGGGCGATGGCCCTGGCCCGGCGCTATGCCGAGGATGGCAAGCTCAGCGAGGCGGGGCGGCTCTACCAGCGCGTGTCCGGATTGATGGGGCGCGGTGGGGCGCTCTCCCCGGAAGCCCAGGCGCGTTTCCTGCTCGATCGGGCGGAGGTCAGTTACCAGACCGGCCACGGCGAGGAGGCGATTCGTTTCGCCGAGGAAGGGCTGGCCCTGGCGGAGCAGCACGGATTCGAGGCAGACGCCGCACGGGCGCACGGGCTGCTGGGGGTGGCCTGCCGGACGATGGGCCGCCGCGAACAGGCGGAGATGCACCTCAAACAGGCGCTGGACGGTCTGCCCGCCGACGCGCCCCCGGCCCGCAAGATCGAGTTCCAGTTGGAACTGGGCCGCGTCCAGCAGGAGACGAATCCCGACCTGGCGCTGGAAAGTTACGGGCAGGCGGCCGCGGCCGCCCGCGACGCGGACCAGACGGAGGCGCTGGGCCGCGCACTGCTCTACCAGGGCCGGATCCATCACGCCGCCGGACGGCCTGCGGAAGCCCTGGCACTGTGGCGCGAGGCCGCCGACCTGTTCGAGCAGCAGGCTGACTATCGCCAGTTGGCGGCGCTCCAGTGCGACATTGCCAACGTGCAGCGCGACCAGGGTGATTACAAACAAGCACTGAATCTGTACGAACAGGCACTGGTCACTCTCAACAGCGTGACCCATCCGCCGACACGCGGATTGGTGCTGTCCAACGTCGCCAACATGTTCACCGACACGGGCGATATCGAGACCGCCAGGGCCTTCTTCGATGAGTCAATCGCCATCGCGCGTGATACCGGCGACCGGGTGGCGGAAGGGCTGCGTCTCGGCAATCTGGGCTGGTTCTATATCGTGACCGGACGTTATACCGAGGCGGTCGACACGCTGGAACATGCCCTCAAGATCAGCGAGAAAAACGGCGCGCCGCTGATCGAGGCGGTTCAACTCAACAACCTGGGCCTGGCCTACGCCCGGCTGGGCGACCTGACTCGCGCGCTGAGCCTGCACCGGCAGGCGCTGGGCCTGCTCGAGGGCAGCGACCAGCCGCGCTGGCGGGCGAATTTCCTGAGCAACATGGGCGAGACTCTGATCCGGCAGGGAGACTACGACGGCGCGCGGGCCGTACTGGAAGAGGCAATCGCGCTCAGCCGGACGAGCCGCGATCAGGTGATGCTGGCCCGTTCGCTGTGGCGACTGGGCGACGCGGCCCGCCGCCAGAACCAGGTGGCGCTGGCCGAGACTCACTACGCGGAGGCGGCCGCCACCGCCCGGCATGTCGGTGCTCAACGCGATCTGGCGATGGCGCTGCTGGGGCAGGGACGGCTGGCCGTGACCGCCGGACAGACGGACCGCGCGCGGGAACTGTTGGGTGAAGCGGCGCGTTTGCTGGCCATCCAGCACGCGCCTGAGAAGGCCGACGCCGAGGCTGCCCTGTCCGAGGTCACCCCGGCTGTGAGTGGTGCAGGCGGCCAATAGCGGGTCTCTGGCGAGGATCGCGGGCAGCTTCTCGCCCTCTCTTTGTTGTGCCCATAGTGTTTGGAGCGATCGATGATTAGTAACTGGCTTGAGGTTCTGAGAACCTGCAATCTGTCGTCCGATAAGCCGATGGACGTGGTATCGCGCTGGTTGATTCTGGTGCGGGCCTGCGTGTTTTCGATGACGCTGACCTCCGGACTGATCGGCGGGCTGCTGGCTGCGGCGGCTGTCCAGACCGGCGCGGCGGCGCACTTCAACGTCCTGTCGTTCATCCTGGCCGTGATCGGGCTGCTGCTGGCTCACGCCGCCAATAACCTGATCAACGACTATTTCGATCTGGAAGGCGGCGTCGATACGAGCGAGTATGCCCGTGCCCAGTATGCGCCGCACCCGGTGCTCTCCGGCATGCTGACCAAGGAGGGCTTGCGCCGGGCGATCCTGACCGTCAACGGGCTGGATGTGCTGATCGGGGTAGTTTTGTTCCTGCTGCACGGCTGGCCGGTGATCGTCTTCGCCGGGCTGGGGCTGTTCATCAGCGTATTCTACGTCGCGCCGCCGCTGCGCCTCAAGCACCGAGGCCTGGGCGAATTCAGCGTGTTCCTGATCTGGGGGCCGCTGATGATCGGCGGGACGTACTTCGTCACGACGGATACGATCACCTGGCCGGTGATCGGCGCTTCGCTGCCGTACGCGATCCTGGTCATGACCGTGTTGATGGGCAAGCACCTGGACAAGTTCGAGTCCGACCGGGCCAAGGGCATCCACACCCTGCCGGTCGTGCTGGGCTATGCCCCGGCGCGGACGTTCACCCAGGTCCTCATGGTGCTTTTCTACGTGGTCGTGGTCGGGATGGTCCTGGCCGGAGAACTTGGGGTATGGGTGCTGCTGGTGCTGCTGGCGATTCCGCGCCTGATCCCGGTGCTCAAGGCATTCAGCCAGCCCAAGCCTAGCGAGCCGCCGCCCGATTACCCGGTCTGGCCGCTGTGGTTCGTATCCCTGGCATTCGTGCATACCCGGCTGGCGGGCTTCCTGTTCATCGGCGGGCTGGTGCTCAACCTGATCGTGCCGGTATTCATCGGGCGCTGATGGCCGTGGGGCGGCAGGGCGATTTGGCGGAACGGGTCAAGGCGAAGGCGGCGGTCCTGGGCTTCAGCCTGGCCGGGATCACGCCCGCCGTTCCTGCGCCTGAGCTGGATGCTTACCTGAGCTGGATCGAGGCGGGCTATCACGGTTCGATGGGCTACCTGGCCCGGCCGGATCGGGTGGCCCGCCGCCGCGATCTGGGGGTGATCCAACCCGGCGCGCGGTCGCTGATCGTGGCCGGGCTGGAGTACGCCAGCCTGCTGCCAGAAGTTGCCCTGGCCGATCCGGCGCGCGGGCGGATTTCGAACTATGCCTGGGGGTTGGATTACCACGACCTGATGATCCCGCGCCTGGAAGCTCTGGCCGAATGGCTGCGGGCGGAGACGCGCGCCGAATTCGCCCACCGGGTCTATGTGGACACCGGGCCGATCCTGGAGCGCAGCCACGCCCGCCAGGCCGGGCTGGGCTTCACCGGCAAGAACACGCTCCTGATTCATCCCCGGCGCGGCTCCTTCTTCTTCCTGGGCGAAATCCTGACCACGCTGGAATTCGAGACCTACGACGAGCCATTCCCGGCGCCGGAGCAGGGCGGGGTGGACTGCGGCCGCTGTACGCGCTGCCTGAAGGCCTGCCCGACCGTGGCGTTCCCCGCGCCGCGCGTGTTGGATGCCCGGCGCTGCATCAGCGCCCTGACGATCGAGCACAAGGGCACGATCCCGGAAGAACTCCGCCCGTTGATGGGCAACTGGGTCTACGGCTGCGACGTGTGCCAGACGGTATGCCCGTTCAATCGCTTCGCGGTCGAGACGCGCGAATCCGCTTTTCGCGCCGCCGATCTCGATCGGGCCGCGCCGCCGCTGGTCGACCTGCTGGCTCTAGACGAGGCGCGCTTCCGGGCGCGTTTCGCCGGGACACCAATCCTGCGCATCGGGCGCGAACGGCTGGTGCGCAACGCCTGCGTCGCAGCGGGTAACTGGCGCGGCCCGGCGGCGCTCCCCCGGTTGGAATGGCTGGCGGCGCGGGACGAGTCGGCCCTGGTGCGGGAGCACGCCGCGTGGGCCATAGGCCAATTCTGAACATCGCATGCTTGATATTGAATTGGCGGCCTCAGTGATTGATCGCGTCAATCCGCGTGCACCATCCTGTACAGGCGCGGAACCTGCTGGGCAAGGACATCGGGATCGCTGAGGGCCTCCCACACCGGGCCGACGCCGCCGTATTCGAAGGCCACGACCCACGGCCGGCCCCATTCACCCCGCCGGACGTGGCCCAGCACCCAGTCGAGCAGGCCCCAATCGGTCTCGGTCATCGGCAAATGATCTTGCAGCCGCCCGATCAACCGTTCCGCTTTGGCCGCGTTCATCCCGGCGGCACGCAGGCGCTCGGCCCAGGCTGCGTCGATGCGGTGCACCCCGGTCACGTGGATTTCTCGGATGGATTCCACGGGCAGAGCGCTGATGTACTCGCGGACATCCATGTCCAACTGGTCGGCGGCGCGCACCGCGTGGGAGATATCCAGCAGCAGCCCGCAGCCGGTCTCGCACACCACACGCCGGATCGTGTCGGCCAGGTAGACCGGCCGGGGATGGCGATCGCCGTTGTCGTGGTCGTTTTCGACCAGCACCCGATCCGCACCGAAACGGGCGGCCACCGCCTGTACGTCACGTATGGCCCGCTCAACGATCAGGTCGGCGTGGGCCGGATCGAGACTGTCCAGCGGGATAGCGGGCACATCCTGGGTGGAGACGGCCAGGTGCAGGTTGACCAGCGGGGTGCGGGTGCGCTCCAGCAGCGGGTCGATCCGGGCGGCCCAATCGATCGGGGTATTCTGCTCGCTGTCGAACGCGGTGTCGATCCCGTGGCCAATGCCCAGCGGAAAGTGGATGTAGACGGGCCGCTGGGCGCTGGCTTCTTCCACGAGGTCGGGCCAGGCCGGGCACTTGTACAGGTCGAGCGGGACGCGCTCCGCGCGGACGAGATCCGCGAGCGGACGGGAGTAGTTGACGGCGCACAGCATGGGAATCCCTCCACAGGCCCCCTGGCGAAGGTGCCATCTCCCTGAATTCCCCGAAGCCGGCGCACCATACCACTGCGCCGTGACCTATAGTACAACAGAACGGTGGATTGTCCCCACTGTTTGCGGTAGAGTTATGCGCCGTGCGCCCGGCAGGGCGTGATGCGCTCGCCAATCCTGGGGGGCACCAGGTAAAGGTCATCACACAGGTATGAAAAAACTGTCACTGTTCCTGCTCATTGCCGTGGTTGGGTTGCTGGGGCTGATGGCGGCCGGAACGCCGCTGGCGGCGGGGCCGATCACGACCGGCACACCGCCTTCGACCAATACGCCGACCGCATCGCCCTCGGCGACGGCTACGTTTACCCCGACGGTGACCTACACGCCGTCCATGACGTTCACGCCCTCGGCCACGTTCACCCCGTCGGCCACGTTCACGCCGTCGTTTACGCCATCCAATACTCCGACGGCCACCCCGACTCCGATCGGGCCGCTCAGCTACCCGGAGGGCATCAACCCGCTGACCGGGCTGCCCTACCCGGATGAAGCCTCGATGCGCCGCCGGCCGCTGATCGTTAAGGTCTCCAATTACCCGCCGATCGTGCGTCCGCAGAGCGGGCTGAGTTACGCCGACAACGTGTGGGAGTACGAGGCAGAAGGCGGCGTGACGCGCTTCGCGGCGGTCTTTCGCAGCCAGAGTGTCGATCACGTCGGCTCGGTGCGCAGCGGCCGCCTGATCGACCTGGAGCTGGCTCCGATGTACCAGGCGCTGTTTGCCTATTCTGGCTCCAGCGATCCGATCCGTCAGATGCTGCTGTCGGTGCCCTGGCGCTGGCAGATTTTTTCGCCCCATCTGGGGGACAACGAGCCGATGTTCGCCCGCTTCCCGGTGGAGGGGCTGCCCTTCGAGCATACCCTGTTCGCCAACCTGGACGAAATCTGGGCCAAGGCGGACGAGCGGAACGTCAATACCGGGATGGTGGTGCGCGGCCTGGCGTTCAACGAAGTGCCGCCCAGCGGCGGCCAGACCGCCAACCAGATTTATATCGACTGGTGGGGTGAGACCGACGCGACCTGGCAGTATAACACGGCCGACGGTTACTACTACCGCTGGAATTCGGGTGTGCCGCACCTGGATGCCTTGAACGGGGAGCAGCTCCACGCGCGCAACGTCGTGGTGCTGGGCGTGCCGCACGCCGACCGGCCGGACCTGTTCGAGCCGGAGAGTAAGACGGCCTCGCTCGAGATCCAACTCTGGGGCCAGGGCTACGCCTATGTCTTCCGCGACGGGCAGTACTATCAGGGCTGGTGGCGGCGCGATGGGCAGGGGTCGGAGAACGGCATCCAGCTCATCTTCGGCGACAACTCCCCGATCGTGCTCCATCCGGGTAATACCTGGTTCGAGGTCGTGCGGGAAGGCATGCCGGGCGTCTTTGTGGACCAGGCGCTGGGGGACATGCAGGCCACCGGCACGGTCGCCGCGCCCCGGCTGTGGACGCCCACGCCGGAGCCGACGACCGGCAGCTAGCAGCCAGAAACGGACAATCAAAAACGCCAGAGGGTCGTTCCCCTGGCGTTTTTTGTTGGCGCTTTGCGGCTACTCAATCACGATCGTGCAGGTGTAGGTCAGCGGGTCCGGCCCGTAGGTGTCGGGTTGGCCGTCCGCGTTGGCGTCCAGGCCATCCGTGACTGGGGCATCGAAAATCTGCGTCCATTCGGTGGTATAGGTACCCGTCGCCAGGGGGCCCATGTCGAAGCTCCAGAAGACGCGCCAGGTGTTGCTCGGCTCGTCGAAGAAAATCTCGCTGGCGTAGGCGGCGTAGGTGCTGATCAGCCGTCCATTCACGCTGACGATCTGGAGCACCCCGTCGATGTATTCCTGCACCAGTGCCTGGCTGGCGGCAGCCCAGCCCTGGGTCAGCACGACCGACTGGCCGCTGCGCCCATGAAACGGCCCGATGTTGAAGTAGTCGCAGCCGGGGGGAACGAAAATCTGGGCGCTGGCGGCCGGACCGGCGGCTTCGACCACCGGCAGCAGGCCCGGATCGCCTGACGGCTGGACGAGATACTGGGCCAGCCAGGCGGTCTCGCCGGTGTCCAGCGTCACCTGGAACCATCTCGAATCGGCGCTGCGGCCGGAGAGGGTCAGGGTCTCGCCGCGCAAGGCCTGGCCGACCGCCGGGGCCGCGAGGTCCGGGGCCTGGCGCAACTGGATTGAATCGAAGATCACGGTCGCCGTCAGGGTCTGTCCACCGCCCTGCGCGGCCAGGGGCAGCGCGCCCATCAGAAGGAGCAGGACGGTCAGGGAAACTAGCACTCGTTTCACAACGGTTCTCCCATCTTTTGGTGAAGGATGGCTCGCCCGCCGTGGCAAAACGCGGACTGGCGAACGCGTTGCAATTATGGCGTGTTTTGGAGCGACGGCAATGGGAAAAGGGGGGCGTCCGGTTAATCCAGGGGGAGGTAACGGCGAGCGACGATGGCCTGACCGGGTGGACTCTGAATCCAGGCGAGGAAGGCGAGGGTGGCTTCTTCCGGCGCGGTCGCGGCGACGGCCAGGATGGTCGTGGTCAAGGGATAGTCCCTCGTGGGGGCGGTAGGGCTGACTCCTTCCACGGCGACGGGGCGCACGCTGGTATCGACCGCAGCCAGCGACAGGAACCCGATCGCCCCCGGATCGGCCTGGACGAGGGCCAGCATGGTCGCGTCGGAAAAGGCCAATCGGGCCGCGCCCGTGGTGGGCTGGCCTTCCAACACCAGCCGGTCGAAAAGCTGGCGCGGGGCCGAGCCGCTGTTTCGGGTGACGACGGTGATCGGCCGGTCGCTGCCCCCCAGCGCGGACCAGCGGGCAACCCGGCCCTGGTAAATGGCGCGAAGCTGATCCAGAGTCAGGCTGCCCAGCGGGTTCTCCGGATGGACGACGATCGCCAGACGGTCGTAAGCCAGCGGCGCGGACCACACTCCGGTCTCCGCCAATGGGGCCTCGGTGATTGTGACGGGTGGCCCGGTATCTTCCGAGGGAGGGGGTTGACTCGCTGTCGCGGATGTCAGATCGAGCACGAGGCGAAGCTCTGGATGCTCGCGCTGGTAACCCTGGGCCAGGTCCCGGATCAGGGGGGTCGTCGCCGGGGTGCAGCTCAGACGCAACGTGACCAGACTGGCTGTGGGCGGGATGTCCAGATGCGTGCTCTGGCAGCCTGCCAGGGCCAGCGCGAGGAAAACGATCGCCCGTTTACCCGGTTTCATGCGAACCTATCGCCCCGACGGAACTACAGTCCTGACGCGCGTCGAACCGGCGGGGTCAGGTCGGGCTGGCAGAGGTTCGACTCGACCCGGAATGTTCCTCAGGCTGACGGCGCGCGCGAGCTTCAAAAGCGGACGTCCTTTCGTGGCTAGCGGGAAAAAATGGCGGGGAGGGGCAGCGGGTCAGGCTGGCCGACCGGACGATAGGTCGCCAGGAATGCCGCCGCGCATTCGGCGAAGGTGCCGTTCAGGATCGCTTCCCGCAGTTCACGCATCAGGGTCTGCAGCATGTGGATGTTGTGCAGGGTGAGCAGGTTGTGGGCCAGAATTTCGTCGGCCTTGATCAGGTGGCGGAGGTAGGCTTTCGAGAAGGTCGCGCAGGCGTAACACGTGCAGCCTGGCTCGATCGGCTCCGGGCTGGCGCTGTATTTGGCGTTGCGCAGGTTGATCCGTCCCTGCCGGGTGAGGGCCGCCCCGTTGCGGGCGATGCGGGTGGGCAGCACGCAGTCGAAGATGTCGATCCCGCGCGCCACGCCGTGCACCAGGTCTTCCGGACTGCCAACGCCCATCAGGTAGCGGGGCCGATCCTCCGGCAGCAGGGGGACGGTGAAGTCCAGACTGGCAAGCATCTGGGGCTTGGTTTCGCCCACCGCCAGCCCGCCGATCGCGTAGCCGGGCAGGTCCAGCCCGGTGATGAACGCAGCCGACTCGCGCCGCAGATCTTCAAAGATGCCACCCTGCACGATTCCGAACAAGGCCTGGTCCGGGCGGGATTGGTAAGCCTTGCAGCGCGTCGCCCAGGCGTGCGTACGTTCCAGCGCGGCCTCGACCGAGGCCCGGTCGTCGGGGATCGGACACTCGTCGAACGCCATGATGATGTCCGCCCCCAAATTCTGCTGGATGTCGATCGATTTCTCTGGGGTGAAGCGGTGCTTGCTGCCGTCGATGTGGGAGACAAAGGTCACCCCATCGGCGTCGATCCGGCGGATGCCCGCCAGACTGAAGACCTGGAAGCCGCCCGAATCGGTCAGGATCGGGTTATCCCAGGCCATGAAGCGGTGCAGGCCGCCCATGTCGCGGATCAGCTCGTCGCCTGGCCGCAGGTAGAGATGGTAGGTGTTGGCGAGAATCAGGCTGGCGCCGACCTCGCGCAGGTCGCGCGGGCTGGCCGCCTTGACCGTGGCCTGGGTTCCAACCGGGGCGAAGACCGGGGTTCGCAGCGTGCCGTGGGGCGTGGTGAACTGGCCGGCGCGCGCGCTGTGATCCTGGGCTTCCAGGGTGAACTCAAAGGGCATAGGTCCGTTTCTCCAAAGTACGAGCGCTCATTATAGCGGCCCCAATATAAGGATGCTATACTGCCCGTTATGATAAGCCTGTATGATGTTCTCGAATCGGCGGACGGGCAGCTTTTCGGCGAGCCAACGCTCCAGCTTTTCACCGGGTTTGCGATCGAGCCGGACCAGGTTGTGCCGGGCTGCCTGTACGTGGCGACCCAGACCGCGCGCGGCGACGGCCATCGCTGGATTCAGACAGCCATCGAGCGCGGGGCGCTGGGAGTGATGTGTGTCGAGCCGCCGGAGTATAACACGGACGGCATCACGGTCATCGTGGTTCGGGATGCCGAAAAAGCGTTGTTGACCTGGGCCAGGATGGTGCTGGAGCGCTTCGGCACGACGGTCATCGCAGTCAGCGGCGCGGTGGGCAAGGCGACCGCGGCCGCGGCGATTGCGGCCGTGCTGAGCACGCGCTACAGCGTGTACCACGCGCCGTTCGTCGCGGCGGGACGGCTGACTCTGCCCCTCGCGCTGGGAGGGTTGACTGCCCAACATCAGATGGCCGTGATTGTTCTGCCGCCCGACCTCGCCGGAAATATGCGCGATCTGGTTTCGCTGGCGCGGCCGATGGTGGGTGTGGTGACGTGCGGCGGCGACGATGGCGCGGGGCAGGGCGATCCGCCTGAACAGGAGGGCCTGGCCCTGCGCGCGTTGATGGAAGCCCTGCCCGACGGCGGGCTGGCCGTCCTGAACTTCGACGACGCGCTGGCGCGTGGTCTGGGTGCACAGACTCCCGCGACTGTTTTCTCCGTGGGCATCGACAGCTTCGATGCCGATTTGTTGGCCTACAACATCGTCCTGGGACGCTACCGGACCGGGTTCGACCTGCGCTACGGCGTGGAACGCGCGGTTGGCCGCTGGACTCCCTTGCTGGGCCGCCACCACCTGTATTCCGCCCTGGCCGGGCTGGCGGTCGGCTTGAGCTACGAGGTGCCGCTTCAGGACGGCCTCAGGGCCCTGACCGAGGTCCCCTGGCTGCCGGGGCGTTTTCATCCGCACAAGGGCCTCAGCGACAGTCTGGTGATCGACGATACGTGCAGTCCTGGCATCCAGTCGGTCACGACGGCGCTGGACTGGCTGGGGGCCATGCGCGCCAGCGAAGCGGGCCGGGCCGTGGTGGTGCTCGGGGACCTCGACCTGCCCGCCGATTACACCCAGCCGCTCTACCGGCAGATCGGAGAGCGGATCGCGGCGGTGGCCGATCTGCTGGTGGCGCAGGGCAACCTGGCGGCCACGGTGGCCCGCGCGGCGATGGACTACGGCCTGGAACGCTACCGGGTGCGAATCACCCACGGCCCGGCGGACACGCTGGCCGCGGCGCGCGACGGGCTGGGGCCGCATGATTTTGTCCTGGTCAAGGGCGGCCGCACGACGGGACTGGGCGAGGTCGTGCGCGGGCTGCTTCAGGATCAGGCCGACGGCTGCCGGCTGGCCCCCGCGCCGGTCGTGGTCGACGCCTGGCTGGGCGGGATCGTCCAGCCGTCCTGGGTCGAGGTCGACCTGTCCGCGATTGGGCAGAATGTGCGGCGTCTGCGCGCACTGGTCGGGCCAGGGGTGGCGCTGATGGCGATGGTCCCCGCCGACGCCTACGGGCACGGCGCGATCGGGGTGGCTTCCACGGCGCTGCTCAATGGGGCGGGCTACCTGGGAGTCGGCACGCTCGATGAAGGCGTGGCCCTGCGCGAGGCCGGGTTGGAAGCGCCGATTCTGGTGATGGGGTTCCTATCTCCGGCTGCTTTGCGGGATGCGCTGCGCTACGACCTCACGATCGGCCTCTCCAGCCTGGCGGCGGCCCGGCAGGCCAACGCCGTGGGCGGCGAAATGGGCCGCCGGCTGCGGGCGCACATTCACCTCGACTGTGGCGCGCCGGGCCTGGGTTTTCCAGCCGACGAGTCGGTCGAGTTTTTCCGGGCGATCAAGAAGATGCCCCACCTGGACGTGGAAGGGCTGTATACCATTCTGGCCTCAGGGGCGGAAGACCTGGGCGTGCAGCGCGCCCGGCTCAGTTCTTTCCAGCAGCAGGTCAAGCCGCTGCTGGCGATCGGACTGCCGCTGCCTTACGTCCACGCGGCGGACGGCGCGGCGCTGTTGGCCCTGCCGGAAGCGCGTTTTACCCTGGTGCGGGCCGATCTCCCGATGTATGGGCTGCCGCCGCTGGCGGGCGTGCCTCTCCCAGAGGGCCTGAAACCGGCCCTGGCCTGGAAGACCGTGATCGCGCAGGCCAAGATGGTGGCCGGGACGGGCAGCCGGTCCCGGCGGGCAGATTCGCCCGCCGAACGGATCGCCGTGATCCCGGTGGGCTATGCAGACGGATTCCGGTCGGAGCCGCAGCGCTGGCAGCGGGTGCTCGTCCGTGGACGGCGAGTGCCCGTCCTGGGATCGGCCGGCCCGCACGAAACGATTCTCGACGTGAGCGCCGTGCCGGATGTGCGGGCAGGAGATGAAGTCGTCCTGATCGGCACGCAGGAGGGCGAGGCGATCTCGATTGAGGAGGTCGCCGGCTGGCTGCGGTGCGGTGCGGCGGAGGTCCTGAGCGGGCTGGCGGCGCGTCTGTGTCGCGGGTTGTGAGGCTCGCCGTTGGGAATCGGTTGCCCATGCGCTGGCCGTCATGTACAATTCAACATCAGCAAAAGATGAGCGATCTGTCGGGGAGAGACCTCCCTAACGAGGCGCCGAAGGGGCAACCCGGTTGACCGTGCTTGGCCGCCGGTGAAACTCTCAGGTATCCGAGACCCGCGGATCGAGCCGACCTGGAAAGCGCCTCCAAGGCGCACCGACGGGGCAAGGCGGAGCGGGTGCGAAGAACGGCTCCGGCGAATCTCTCAGGTTTTTGACAGGGGCACACAGCGTGACAGCGTTCGTGTGCCTTTTCTATTTGCGATTTCTCTCACGATCACCCGGTCAGACTATCTATCCAAGGAGCGACCTATCATGAGTGGAAACATCCCGGCCGATCTGAAATTCACCGAGTCCGACGAGTGGATTCGCGTGGAAGGCAATGAGGCGACCATCGGTGTCTCGGACTACGCCCAGGAACAGCTCAACGACATCGTGTACGTCGAGCTGCCCGACGTAGGGGCCGAATACAAGAAGGGCGACACGTTCGGCGTGGTCGAGTCGGTCAAGGCGGCCTCGGACATGCACATGCCTGTTTCGGGCACGATTACAGCCGTGAACGAGGCCCTGGAAGACGCGCCGGAGACGGTCAACAGCGATCCTTACGGCGCGGGCTGGTTCGTGAAGATCACGCTGGCCAATCCATCCGAGCTGGCTGGGCTGATGGATGCGGCCGCCTACGCCAAGTATCTCGAAGGGCGCGAATAGCCCGGAGAGGGTTGCCCGATGACCTACATTCCCCATACCGAATCCGATCGGCGCGCCATGCTGGACGCCATTGGCGTCGACTCGATCGAGGCGCTTTTCGGCGCGGTTCCGGAGCAGTACCGCTTCCCGCACCTGGATATACCCGGCCCGCTCAGCGAAATGGAAGTGATGGCCGAACTGCGTGGTTTGCAGGCGATCAACGCCAGCGCCCAGGACTACAGCATCTTCCTGGGGGCCGGGGCTTACAATCACTTCGTGCCCAGCGCGGTCAATCATATATTGCTGCGCGGCGAGTTCTACACGGCCTATACGCCCTACCAGCCAGAGATCAGCCAGGGCACGCTCCAGGCGATCTTTGAGTACCAGAGCATGATGTGCGCGCTGACGGGCATGGAAGCGGCCAACGCCAGCCACTACGATGGCGCGACCAGCCTGGCCGAAGCGGTCATCGTCGCGCTCAACGAAGGGCGTGGCAAGCGCCGCAAGGTGATCTTGAGCCGGACGGTCAATCCACAGTATCGCCAGGTCGTGCGCACGTACATGCAGGGCCAGAACGTCACCTTCATCGGCGACGACAGTGCTCGCAGCCTGGACGAACTGGTAGGGCTGCTCGACGGCGAGACGGCTCTGCTGGTCGTGGCCTATCCGAACTTCCTCGGCCAGATCGAGGACCTCAAGGGGTTGGCGGACAAAGTCCACGCGGCGGGAGCGCTGCTGGCAATCGTCGCCGACCCGATCGCGCTGGCCCTGTTCAAGACTCCCGGCGAGCTGGGGGCGGACATGGTGGTCGGGGATGGCCAGCCGCTCGGCATCCCGCTGAGCTTTGGCGGGCCGTACCTGGGCTTCTTCGCCTGCACCAAGAAGCTGGTGCGCAAGATCAGCGGCCGGATCATCGGCGAGACGCAGGACAACCGCGGCCAGCGCGCTTTCGTGATGACCCTCCGCCCGCGTGAACAGGACATCCGCCGGGAGAAGGCTTCCAGCAACATCTGCACCAATCAGGGGCTGATGTCCCTCTCGGCGGCGATCTACCTGTCGCTGATGGGCAAGTGCGGTTTGTCGAAGGTGGCCCACCTGTGCTACCAGAAGGCGCACTACGCCGCCCAGCAGATCGATGCCCTGGACGGTTTCGAGGTCGAGTTCGGCAAGCCGTTCTTCAAGGAGTTCGTGGTTCGCTGCCCGATTCCGGTTGACGAGATCAATGCCTATCTGCTGGAGGAATGGGGCATCATCGGCGGGTACGACCTGGGCCGGGACTACCCGGAGATGAAGGACTGCATGCTGATCGCCGTCACGGAAATGAACACGCGCGAGGAAATCGACGCCCTCGTGGAAGCGCTCAAGGAGGTGGCGGAATGACCGAGCCACTCATTTACGAACTCAGTTCACCGGGCCGCTGCGGCGTCCTGCTCCCGGAGCTGGATGTGCCGGAGACGGCTCTGCCGGAGGGGCTGCTGCGCGACGATCTGGACCTGCCGGAAGTCAGCGAGGTGCAGGTCATCCGCCACTTCGTCAAGCTGAGCACGCTCAACTACTCGATTGACAAGGGCTTCTACCCGCTGGGTAGCTGCACGATGAAGTACAACCCCAAGGTCAACGAGGACGCGGCGCGCCTGCCCGGCCTGGCCGGGCTGCATCCACTGGTGGACGAGCAGGATGCCCAGGGCGCGCTGGCGATGATGTACCACCTGCAAGGTTGGCTGGCGGAGATCGCCGGGTTTGCCGGGTGCAGCTTGCAGCCGGCGGCCGGGGCCCAGGGCGAGTTCGCGGGGCTGCTGATGATCCGGGCCTATCACCTGGATCGCGGCGACACCAAACGCACCCGCATCCTGATCCCCAACAGCGCCCACGGTACCAATCCCGCCTCGGTGACGATGGCCGGGTTTGAGGCCGTCGAGCTGCCCTCGGATGAAAACGGCGATGTTGACCTGGAGGCGCTGCGTGTGGCCTGCGACGACACGGTGGCGGGCATGATGATCACCGTGCCGAGCACGCTGGGCCTGTTCGAGGTGCACCTGCCGGAAGTGATCGAACTGGTGCATGCCTGCGGCGGGCTGATGTACATGGACGGGGCCAACATGAACGCCATGATGGGCGTGCTCAAGCCCGGCGAGATTGGCTTCGACGTCCAGCACTACAACCTGCACAAGACCTTCTCCACGCCGCACGGCGGCGGTGGGCCGGGCAGCGGGCCGGTGGCGGTCAACGAGAAGCTGCTGCCCTTCCTGCCGGGGCCGATCGCGGGAGTCGTGGAAGAGGCGTCGGGTGACGACGAGGCGCCGCTGTACGGTTGGGTGATGCCGGAGAAGAGCATTGGCCGCCTGAAGGCGTTCCACGGCAACTTTGGCATGATTATCCGTGCCTTCACCTACATCCGTATTCACGGCGGCACGGGCCTCAAAGCGGTGTCGCAGTATGCGGTTCTCAACGCCAACTACCTGCTCTCGCAGTTGCGCGATACCTATACCGTGCCCCACGACCGCTTCTGTGGCCACGAGTTCGTGATCGAGGGCCACTGGAAGGACGCGCCGGGGGTGCATGCCCTGGACATCTCCAAGCGGCTGATGGACTACGGCCTCCACCCCCCAACCAACTACTTCCCGCTGATCGTGCCCGAAGCGCTGATGATCGAGCCGACCGAGACCGAGCCGAAGGAAACGCTCGACGCCTTCGTGGAGGTGATGAAGACCATTGCCCGCGAGGCGCACGAAGACCCGGAGCTGCTCCACAGCGCGCCACACGTGACGCCGGTGGGCCGGGTGGACGAAGTCCTGGCGGCCAAGCAGCTCGCCCTGTGCTGCGTGCCCATCCCGGACTGGTCAGCCAGGACCGAACTGAAGACCGATCTGGCCTGAGGCCATTCGATCTGACAGCATGGCTCTTCCCTGCTACCCGGTGGGGAAGAGCCGTTTTGTTTGTGGAAGTGGCTCAGGTAGACTTGGCAGACATCGACGGTGACACAGGGAGTGGGGGCAAATGGCACGACTGCGCATCCGTGGGCGAGAGTGGCGGCGCTGGCTGAACCTAATCCTGCTGGTTGCACTGGTCAGCATTCCGCTGGCATACGTGAGCGTGGCGCTGGCGACCGGCGAGCGCGCCTTCGACTACGGCAAGATGATGTACGCCGCCAACCTGTACTGCTACGACAACCCCGCCTTCAGCTACACCCTGCGCCTGGAAACCTGGTACCCGGCCACGTACTACACTACCTTCTGCTGGCCGCACCGGCATATCGAGCCGCTCTTTTACGTTGTCTGGATGTTGGCCCCGGTGGGGATCACGCTCTGGCTGGCGCGCGGCCGGGCGCTGGCCCTGACCTTCGCCCCGCTGGGTGACATGGTGCTGCTCGGTCAGAACACCTGGATGATGATCCCGCTGTTTACCCTTGGCCTGAATCACCGCGAAGGGCAGCATGTCCCCTGGTGGCACGGGCTGGTGCTGGCCCTGGGAGCGCTCAAGCCGCATATCGCCTTCCCGGTATGGCTGTGGCTGGGTTGGCGCTGGCGCGGCCAGTGGAAGCCCTATCTGGCCTGGGGCCTGGGCATGATCGCCCTGGCCGTGCCGGCCTTCCTCCTGCGGCCGACCTGGCTGATCGAATGGCTGCTCAACTCCTCCCAGGGACGGGGGACGGAAGCCGCGATCGGCCGAGGGAGCATTGCCCTGATCCCCGATCGGCCCGGTCTGCCGATGCCTGTGGTCTACCTGTTCTGCCTGCTGGTGGCGGTGCTGGTGTATGCCCTGCTGCGCTGGCGGCGCGGCCGGCTGGAGTTCTACGATTGGACGCTGCTGTTTCTATTCGCCAGCCCGGTCATGAACGACTACGATCTGATCGTGCTGCTGCCGTTTCTCGTCGGCCAGCGGCGGCGGATGGCGGTGGCGCTGGTGGCCGGGATCGCGGCCTGGGCCTTCGCGTTCGCCACCGGCCGCTGGAGCATGAGCGTCATGATCACACTGGCGCTGATCGTGGAGCGGGCCTGGCGGCGGGATGCGCCCGATCGCAGCGGGCTGGATCGCGCTGCTGCAGCGCCCGCACCTGTGCATTAACCCCACTTATCCCACCGAATCCCAAAGAGGGGTTTGCCAAATCTACCCGCTGTGGGGGCAACCGCCGCCCGGCATGATGCTTTCCGGGTGGGTATCCTGGGCGTGGTAGCACACCTCGTCGTTGGTGTGCACAAAGGGCAGGGCGTAAGCGCGCTCGATGACCTGTCCGGCCGGGGTGGTGGCGGGCGTCTCGGAGATGACGGTGATCCGGGCATCCACCCAGCGGGTCAGACGGGCAAGCCCGGGCCGGACCGTGATCTGAAGTTCGTCGGGGAGGGGCAGCCCTTCTCCCATCCGCACGCACAGCCAGGCGGCGCGCGTCCGTCCGACCGGGATGGTGAAGCTGTTGCCGCTGTCGATGAACAGGGTCACGCCGGGCACCTGGCCCGCGATCGGCGGGCAGACTTCGCCGCGGGTGGTGGGCCAGTATGCGCCGCTGGAATCGGCGACCAGAGTCACCTCGAACGCGCCGTACCCCCACAGCGGATCGACCGGATCGCGCCATTCGTTGGCGTTGGGATGCTTGATGTCCTGTTCCGGAATGCCCCAGGTGTAGTAGGGGAAAGTCTGGCCGACCGAGTCGATCTCCAGCCACACCCACAGCCGCTCTTCCCCGTTGGGCAGCACCTGGACGATTGAATCGCACAGGTCGACCAGCGCCAGGGTCACGTCGTCGCCTGGATCGCCGCCATCCACGCCGTAGCGCGTGCCGCCCAGCAGGTTGTAGCCTTCGGCTCGCAGGGCGACCGGCTGGCCGCAGGCCTCGTGTACGTTGGGCTTGAAGTGGGTGTAAGGCCCCTGGATCGAGCCGAGCCACAGCAGCCCGGCGACGAGCAGCGCGGCAAGGGCGACCCCGGCCAGCAGAAAACGGGTGGGATGGGTCATCATCGCTCACATTCCATACACGACCATGATCACGGTTTCGAGGATCATCAGCGCCGGGATGCAGGCCAGCAGGGCCAGCCGCAGTGCGGCGCGCAGGGCATCCGGCCCGCGCCGGCGGATGATCCCAGGCAAGGCGGCCACCGGCGGCTCGTCCTCGTCCCCGTAGACGTAGCGCAGGAAGGCCACCACGAAGAAGATGTTGGCGCTGAAGTAGCGCTCGATCGAATGGGCCTGGCCGCTGAAGAACATCAGCCCGAAGACGGTCAGCAGGCTGGCGGCAGCGTATGACGGCATGCGGCGTGGATGGAGAGCCGAGTGCCAGCGTGGCGGCAGGTCGCGCGCGATCAGGGCCAGGGCCAGGGTCAGGATGCCAAATTCCATCATGTTCCAGGGCGTGGGATCGGTCAGACCGAGGCCGGCCAGCACGCGCCGCCAGCCCAGGGTGATGTAGCTCAGGAAGGCCAGCAGGTTGCCGCCGTCGAATTCCTTGTACCACAGGGTGCGCTGGGCCATCAGGACATATAGTGGATAGTAACCGCTGGTCTGGTAGAACCACGCGCCGAGGCCGATCAGCATGCCCAGCGTGCCGAGCAGGGCCGTCCAGCCGGGATTGGCGTCATCAAGCAGGCGGGCCAGTCCGGCCCGGCTGAACAGGCGCGGGACGTTTTCCCCGGCCCGGAGGTGAGTCCAGGTCCGGGTCAGCGCCAGCAGGCCGAAGCCGGGCAGTAGGGCCAGGGCGTTGGGTTTGGTCAGCCCGACCAGGACGCCCCAGGCCAGGGCGAACAGCCCCCAGCCCGCGTTAGCCCGCCAGCGCTCCGAAGGCCGGCGCAGGCAGACCCAGAGCAGCACCCCGGAAACCAGCAGAAAAGTCCCTTCCGCCAGCCCGGCATACAGCCATACGCCAAAAGGCAGCAGCGCGACCCCCGCCAGGAACAGGGGGCGGCGCGAGCCGGTGATGCCGTGGATAACCGGCGGCAGCAGGGCCAGGGCGACCAGATTGACCAGCCAGCCGGAGCAGTAATCGCCGCCGGTCAGGTGTAACACCAGCGCCTGGAGGTTGACGAAGACCGGCCACCACGAGCGATCGGGCAGGATCGTCAGGTGGCGGAAGACCAGGCTGACGTCGTAATCCGAGTAGCCGCTGCCGGCGATGCGGGTGTAAATCCGGGCATCGACCATCCAGTAGCAGGTGCCGCGAAACTGCCCGGCGATGGGGCGATCCAGCAGGTTCCACTGGGCCGTCCAGGCCGCGTCGACGGCGAAGCTGCCCAGGATAACGATCAGCAGCACCAGCATCATGGCGAAGAGCACGGCATCGAAGGGGTAGCCCTTCAGCCGGAGGCGGAGGGTCTGGGCGGCGGTGGAGGCGCTGGGCAGGCTCATTGCGGGTTGGTCGCGGGGGCGGCGCATGGGCCGTCGGGCAGGACGCTGCCCGGTTGGAGCCGGGCGGCTTCGGCGCAGAGTTCAGCCGGGGTGTTGGCGATGGGCGGCAGGTCGACCTGATTCTCGTAACCGGGATCGGGTCGCACGCGAATCCAGGTGTCGACCCAGCGCGTCAGGCGGGCGCGGATGGGGCGCGTGGTGACAACCATCGCGGCGGGCAGTGGGCGCGCCGTATCCTCGTCGCTGTAGGTCAGGCAGACCCAGCCGGATTGGCTCGTCCCATACGGGATCGTGTAGCCATTGGCGCTGTTGAAGAACTGGGCCAGTCCGGAGGAGTCCCAATCGGCGCAGACGTGGGCCTGCCGCCCGGCCCAGGTCGAGCCGCTGTGCGCGGCGTCCGCGATGCCCCACACGGCCTCCGGCGTCCAGAGCGGGTCGATCGGATTGCGTTCGTCGGCGGGGTTGACGCGCCCCATGTCTTCCCAGGGCAGGCCCCATGCGGCATATGGGAATACCTGACCGATCACGTCGATCTCCAGCCAGAACCATAACCGCTCTTCCCCATCGGGACGCTGCTCGACAATCGGCGTGCAGAAGTCCAGCAGGGCCAGTGGAAAATCGTCGCCGGTGTCGTTTTCGTCGCGGCCGTAGCGCGTCCCGCCGAGCAGGTTGTAGCCCTCGGCGCGCATCGCCACCGGCTCTCTGCAGGTGGTGTGATGGTTGGCCTCGAACGGATCGTACTTGGGAGTCAGAATCCCGACGAGCAGGATGCCGCCCAGGATCAGCGCGGCGAGGAACAACCCGGCCAGCAGGAAGGATGGCTTGCGCAGCATCGATTCAAATCCCCAGGCGCGGCCCAATCGACAGGACGGTGTAGGTCAGCAGCGGGCCAAAGAGCAGCACGGTCAGGCGCAGCACGGCCGGAAAAGTCCCTGGCTTGCGGCGCAGGATGATCGCCGGCAGCCGCCAGATCGGCGGCTCGTCTTCCCCGCCGTAGACGTACTGGAGATAGAGTACCACGAAAAAGATGTTGCCCAGCGCGTAGCGGGTGATGGCGTGGGCCTGGCCGCTGTAGAACATCACCCCCAGGACGGCCAGCAGCGAGAAGCGCGCATAGCCGGGCACCCGGCGGGCCGCCAGTCCCGGCCAGCGTGGGGGCAGACCCTGCAATGCCAGCACCCCGATCATCAGCGGTGCGCTGAGGCGCATCAGCCGTTCCAGGCCCAGGATGTCGAGCTTGCCGTCGAGCATCTGCCGGAAGCCGCCGGACAGGTATTCGAGCAGGGTGGGCAGATCGCCGGGGTAGAACTGCTTGAACCACAGCGTGCGCTGGGCCAGGAGGATGTAGAACGGGTAGTAGCCGCTGGTCTGGTAGAACCACAGGCCGTTTCCGAGCGCGATCCCGGTCACGGCCAGCAGCCCCGGCCAGATCGGGCTGGCGTCGCTCAACAGGGCCAGTCCGCGCGCGCGGCGTGGGGTGGTCTCCGGCCCAGTCTCGCGCCAGGTCGCCCATCCCCGGCTCAGAGCCAGCACCAGGAATCCCGGCAGCAGGGCGAGGCTGTTGGGCTTGGTCAGGCCGACCAGCGCCCCCAGCAGGAGCGCCCCGGCTCCGATGAGCAGGTTGCGGCGACGCTGGCCTGGTCGCCATTGAAGGCAGACCCACCACAGCAGCCCTGAAAAAAGCAGGAACGTGCCTTCCGCCATGCCGACGTACAGCCACACGGCGAACGGCACGATCATCAACCCGACCAGCAGGCTGAAGCGTCGCGTGCCGGTGATTGCCTGGATGACCGGCACGAGCAGCACGACCGCGATCGTGTTGACCGTCCAGTTGGAGCAGGCGCCGTCGCCGGTCAGGGCGATCATGCCCGCCGTCAGGATGGGGAAAACCGGCCACCATGACCGATCGGGCAGGTTGGTGATATGGCGGTGGGTGAGGTCGTACAGGTAGTCGGTATAACCATACAGCGCGATGCGGGTCAGGGTGCGGGTGTCCCCGACCCAGTAACACACGCCCCGGAACGACCCGTAGGCCGCGTTTTCGGCGTAGTGGTACTCCCCCCAGACGGAATCGACGATGGACGAGCCGAACACCAGTGCGAAGGCGACGACGATCATCGCCGCGACGACCATCTTCAGGGGGTAGGGGCGGCGCTCGGCCTGGAGCGCGGCGGGTGGGGTTGGCTGGGCCGGTGAACTCATCGACGATTCCGGGCGAAGGGCGCGTGTCTGCGCGCCGAGTCTCAGGTTGGACGGACTGGGGTGTATTGTAGGGCGGCGGGCGATTTGCCGCCAGCCGGGGAGCAGAGACCGGGAGGCCGGAGGCCAGAGAATGAGAGCTGACCCTGGCGCGGACGCGACCAGCGTCGAATCGGCCGGTCAGAGGGATATGTGCGGTTTCGGCTTTTGAAGGCTCCCCGAAGCGACGAGCGCCCACCGGGTGGGTGGGCGCTCTGGAGTGCGGAATGCGGCGAGGGGTTAGCCCTTCTTCGGGAAGCGGCTGAGCACGGTGACGGGTACCGGGACCGGGGCCTTGTCGCCCAGGGTCAGCGCGCCGAAATCCTTGCTCAGTTTGGTGCGGGCCGCCCCGGCGAAGACCTGGAGCGGCGTACCCTCCGCCTGGAATTCTTCCTTGAGATAGGCCTGGCCGAGCTGGTAGCCTTCGCTGTCGATCGAGCAGCTCGTCACGACGCCGACCACGCGCCCCCGGTCGTCCACCAGCGGATCGCCGGGCTGAGGCGGGCGGGCGCCCTTCTGGTTGAGCCGGAAGCGCGTCACCATCGCGTCGCGTTTGGCCTCGTGGGCCAGGTAGGCGGCCTTACCGACGAAAAACGGCTTCCAGGTCTTGACGTAGCTGCCGAATCCGGCGTCCGCCGGGCCGAGGCTTAACGCCCCGGCCAGCTCGTGCCCATAGAGGGGCAGGCCGGCCTCGGTGCGGGTGCTGTCACGAGAGGCGAGGCCGCACGGTGTCGCGCCGCTTTCCACCAGGTCTTTGAAGAAGGCCGGGGCCTTGTCCGGGTGGATGAACAGCTCGAAGGCGACCCGCTCCCCGGTGTAACCGGTGCGGGCCACGACCACGTCGTAGCCGTTGATCGTGGCGCGGGTCACGCCTGCCCAGGGTAGTTTCTTGATCCGGGCCCTGTCCTCATCGCTGAGGTGCAGGCTGGTCAGAATGTCGCGGCTCTTGGGGCCTTGCAGGGCGATGTCCACCCGCATCTCGTCGCCGGCCTTGCGGTCACGCAGGTTGCGCAGGGTCACCTGATGACGGCCCGGCACGGTCGCGCCCGGATCGGCGGAGTCGATCCGCCATTTGCCTTCCACCAGGCCGCTGACCCAGGCCCAGTCCTTGTCGTCGTTGGAGGCATTGACCACGATCAGGAAGTGGTCGGTCGCCAGCCGGTAGACGAAGATATCGTCGATCGGCACGCCGTCCACGCCGAGCAGGTAGCTGTAATGGGCCGACCCGACGGCCAGGGCGCGCACGTCGTTGGCGGCGACCGCGTCCAGGAAAGTCTCCGCCCCCGGCCCCTTGAGGTCCCAGACGCCCATGTGGCTGACGTCGAACAGACCCGCGCCGGTGCGCACGGCGGCGTGTTCCTCGCCGACCGAGGAGTACCAGACGGGCATGTCCCATCCGGCGAAGGGCACCATCTTGGCCTTCATCGCCCGGTGCAGGTCGTTCAGGCTGGTCCTGAGCAGGGGCGGATCGGCGGGTTCCTCCCAGGCAAAGACGGGTTTGGCCTCGCCGCGCGGTCCGGCATATTTCGCGCCCCGGCAGCCAATGAAATAGCCCTTGTCCGCGCTGTAGCCGTCGCCGCTGACAGCCAGGGGGTGCTGCGCGCCGGCCAGGGCGCGGACGACCACCGGGCCGGGCAGTTTCCCCTGCAGATCGGCCAGATCGAACTGCACGAAGCCATCCGAAAGAGCGCGCAGCCAGGCGGCCGCCCGGCCTGCATTTTCAGCCACGTGCAGGTGGAAGGTGGTCTTGTTCACGCGTTTGAGCGCGCCCTGCGCGATGGGCGAGCCGTCCGGGTTGAGCAGCCAGGTGGGCTGCGCCTGCCCATCGGCCAGGGTCAACACGTCGTTGCTGGTCGCCCACTGGACGAACGGGGCCGCATCTTCGCCGCTGATTTCCAGTACATGCCAGCCGCTCTGGGGCAGGCTTTCGATGGTGTAGAGGTGCGGATAGTCGACCTGATCCGGGCCGGGAACATCGATCCCGATTTCGGCGGCCAGGGCGCGAGTCTTAAGCGCGGCGCTTTGCAGCGCGTCGAAATCGACCTTGCTGCGCAACTGGGGCCGGTTGCCCTTGCCGATGTAGCTGTAGGGCCGGGTAGCGTGCAACACGTCGGCCATGATCGCCGCCAGCCGGTCGATCTCCGGCTCCCTGAAGCCGCGCTGAGTCACCCAGGGCGTGCCCAACCGGAGTCCGCTGGCCCGGAAGGCGCTCTTGTCGCCGGGGATCGTATTGCGGTTGGTCACGATGCCGGCCAGGTCCAGGATGCGGGCGGCCACGTCGCCGCTGAGGGGCGTGCCGTCCGGGCCGGTGATGTGCTTCATGTCGACGAGCAGCATGTGCGAGTCCGTCCCGCCGTAGGGGATGCGGAACCCATGCCCGGCGAGCTGCTCGGCCAGGCGCACCGCGTTTTTGACGGTTTGGGTCTGGAGGGCGCGGAACTGGTCCGTGCGGGCCAGTTTGAAGGCGACCGCCATCCCGGCGATCGTGTTGACATGCGGGCCACCTTGCTCGCCGGGGAAGACTCCACGGTCGAGCTTGCGAGCGATGGCGGCATCCTCGGTCAGCAGGACCGCGCCGCGCGGGCCTTGCAGGGTCTTGTGCGTCGTGAAGCTAATCACGTGGGCGTGGCCCACCGGGCTGGGCACGACTCCGGCGGCGGTCAGACCGGCGATGTGCGAGATGTCGGCCAGCAGGTAAGCGCCGACCGAGTCGGCGATTTCCCGGAAGCGCTTGTAGTCGGCGACGTAGGGATAACTGGTGAAGCCGCAGATGATCATCTTCGGCTTGTGTTCCTGCGCCAACCGCTGGATGGCGTCGTAGTCGAGGCGCTCGGTCTCTGGATCGACGCCGTAGCTGACGATGTGATAGGCGATACCGCTGCGGTTGACCGGGCTGCCGTGGGTCAGGTGCCCCCCGTGCAGCAGGTCCATGCCCATCACGGTGTCGCCGGGCTGCACCAGGGCGGAATAAACGGCGTTATTGGCCGGCGCGCCGGAAAGCGGTTGGACATTGACCCACAGTTTGCCGGCCGGGACGCGGTCGGTGGCGAACAGTTCAGCCGCGCGGCGGCGGGCCAGGGCTTCGACGATGTCCGTATACTCGGTGCCCTTGTAGTAACGCTCGTCGGCGTAGCGCCGGTATTCGGCCAGCCGGGTCTCGTAGTCGAGGATGTCGGCTTCACTCAGGGTGCGCGTTTCGGAGAGAGGATAGCCTTCGGCGTACAGATTCTGGAAGACGGAACCGACCGCCTGGCGTACCGCGGCGGGGATGGTCGATTCCGAGGGGATCAGGATCAGTTTGTGCGCCTGGCGCGCCTCTTCGTGGCCAATCAGGGCCGCTACCTCTGGATCGAGGTGGGCAAGATCGTCGCGGAACAGATAATCGTTCAACGCCATGTGACGTCAGGCTCCTTAGTCAGATCGGAGGGCGAAATAAATGTCCCACACCTGGATTGGGACGAATTGTAGCACGAGAGCCGCCGATGAGCGAATGCAACTGTGCAGATTGCCCGATTCCATTGGCGCGATCTGCCCAGTTTATAGAGGCAAATCACCCAAAAATCGGCGCTTTGCGACAGTTTTGATGGGAATGAGAAGCATAGCGGGGCGGCGAGCGGTGGCGTTAGGAAATAAGTACCAGGCGTGGACAAAAAAGAAGCCCCGCCTTGAGGCGGGGCCAGCGATGATGAGACCGGCTGTAGACCGAACTACAGCGCCGTAACGATGTTGCTGAAGATGTTGCCGATGGCCGGGCCGAGCAGGGCGAGGATGACGATCACGACGACGGCGACCAGGACGAGGATGAGTGCGTACTCGACGAGACCCTGACCTTCTTCACGAGGCATGTACAGCATGATGACGCTCCTTGAATGATTTCGAATTCTGAATAAAGAATACAATGAGGTGGGGATTTAATCTTTAGGAAAAAGGTACTGGTACCATGAGATAAAATTGTCTGGAAGTATTGCCTTAACGATCGGGATGCAAAAAACTGGCCCCGCTTGGGGGCGGGGCCAGCAACCTGCGGCAGCGTAGACTTACAGGGCGGTGACGATGTTGCTGAAGATATTGCCGATGGCCGGGCCGAGCAGGGCCAGGATGACGATCACGACGACGGCGACCAGGACGAGGATCAGCGCGTACTCGACGAGACCTTGACCTTCTTCACGGGGCATGTACAGCATGATGGCTCTCCTCAGATGAGTAAATCGACACATTCACAAGATAGCACGCGGCCGCAACGCTTTCCTTAGGATGATTGTACTATCCCCGCTGTGGGGCGGGCTGTTCCGTGGCCGGCGGGATCTGGATCGGCTGGCTGGCGTGCGCCTTCGCTTCTGGCTGCGGGATGCAGGTATCGAAGATCAGGTGGCTGGTGAGCTGTTCCACCGACTCGAACGTCTTCATGCAGAAGGGGCACTGCGGTCTGTGGGGCATCGCTCGATCCTTAGGGAAAACGTAAGTCAAACCGGATTTTTCTGAGTCTATCTTAATACTGCATTACGTTAAATTCAATGATCGTGGCGTTATTTCGGAGTTTGATTTGGGTTAGAGGGTCGGGGGGGGGGGGGGGGG